>JAIBAD010000026.1 GCA_019695395.1 Alphaproteobacteria bacterium | reverse complement strand
TTCGCAATGAAGAGGCCGTCGGTTCGATCCCGATCGGCTCCACCATTCAATACCTTGATTTAGCTTGTGTTTTTATAAGGTGCCCTTCTCATTGTACTATCTAACTGGCGCATGTCTGGCGCAGAATTTCTTAAAGTACCCCATGCAGCTCCACGTAAATACTCTGGTTGATGTTTAGCATAACGTTTTGTAGTTGCTGTGACCTGTTGCCAAAATATTGCCGGATATATGAGTATGTGAACGCACCCGTTTTTTTAATTAAGCAAGTGATTCTAATTTATTGGTGCACGATCATCATAGACAATGTGAATGGGCATATTTTTTCGCATAAGGATCTATGTGTTATAATAAATACCTATATCAAGTTTTTGGCTTGTTTTATCATAATTTTCATTTTTTAATTATAGCTTTGTACAAGTCAATTGTTTTTAACTATGGCGCCATAGTTAACTTTCATTATAAATAAAAGTTTATTTTATTTAAATAAATTTTTATTAACTATTTATTAATCTTTTTCTTAAAAGATAATATTCATATTAAATTTAACTACTATTTGAAAGGATACTTTAATGCTTAAGAAAATTATTGTTTTATCAGTTTTATTAATTTCCTCTATAGGAATGACAGCGTGTCAAAAAGTTTATGGCCCAACTAAAACGACCGTAGATGGTGATCAGTATATACCTGTAGGGCAATTGCCTGATGGTACATATTTTGGTGGTACGCATGGGGTAATGGCTGACCATGATGGTAAAAGAGCAGAAACGTTCAAGGAATTAGATAAAGCACCAGAGGCCCCAGAAGCACGTAATTAATTATTTAACTGTTATCGAAAATAATCTCCATGGTTTAATAGCTATGGAGATTTATTCTTAAATAGAAAAATAAAATAATTATAATTAATATTTTGCCATCAAGATTTTTAAATTACCCAATAAAAAGATTTCAAATTATCAAAATAATTAATGTTAAAATTTTAACATTAATTATTTTTATATAGCATTCCAATTTAATATAATATTTAGTTATAAAATATTGACAAATATATAATTTTATAAAATATAATTTTTTATATTATATTTTTATAATAAAGGAAATTATATAATGCTTAATTTGATAACAAAGAAAAATATAACAAATAAATTTAATCTTAATTTTCACAATAGTTTGAATAGCTTTGATCTGGTTGCTAGTGGTGATGATAATAGCAACATGATTTTTGGTAAAGATGGTGAAAGCAATAATTTATCAGGCGCTGGTGGTAATGATATTCTATTGGGTGGTAACCAATTTGATTTTTTGAATGGCGAAGATGGGGATGATTTTCTATTTGGTAATGACGGAAATGATATGATCTTTGGTCAAAATGGAACAGATACCTTATCAGGTGGTAATGGAACTGATTCCCTTTTTGGTGGTAATGATAATGATAGTTTAAATGGTGGTGATAATAATGATTTTTTAGATGGTGGTGTGGGTGATGATAAATTTTATGGTGAAGATGGTAATGATAATATTAGTGCGGGCGATGGTTATGATTGGGCATCAGGTGGCCAAGGGAACGATGCTATTAATGGTAATGCTGGCGAAGATGTTTTGATTGGTGCTGGTGGTCAAGATGAAATTTATGGTGGTACAGACAATGATACAATTTATGGTGATGATGATAATGATCAATTATTTGGCGAAAGTGGTGATGATACAATAGAAGCGGGGGATGGTGATGATTATCTCAGTGGCGCAGAAGGACGTGACATACTAAATGGTGGCGCTGGAAATGATTCTTTAGATGCAGGTGCTGGGAATGATAAGGTGTATGGGCAGGAAGGTAATGATTATTTTTATGGAGGTGCGGGAAATGATGAGTATTATGGTGATAATGGTAATGATTATTATGCAGCTAGTGTGGATTTTTCTGACAAAACCGTTGATAGTATTGATAAATTTGATGGGGGAAATGATTATGATATTCTTGATTTCTCTCAATTTTATTTATGGCAAGTGGATTTTACCGAAAGTGCACGAGTTTCTGGAATAGGGGAAATTTCAAATTATAATGTAACGATAAAAACCGGTGGTTGGGCTATTACTGCGTCAAAAGTCATTTATGCAAATAATGTTGAAAAAGTAATTTTTAAAGATAAAACATTATTAGCAGAAGATTATTCTAAACGACACCCAGAACCTGTTTGTAAATTACCTATAGAAAAAGGGGAATGTGATCTTTTATTAAAAGATACGATGGCCGGTTTTGGGGTTGAATCCAATCCTCTTGCTTTAAATAATAGCGATAATAATCAGGCTTATTCAATTCCTCTTTGCTAACATCATTTAACAAGTAAATTTATCGGATTTATTAATAAATTTAATAAATCCGATAATATTTGCTTAATTTTCATATATAAATATCTATTATTTAATAATTGTTATAATAAAATAAAAATTTATTATAATTTATAATATTATTTTCATTATAAACATTACTTTTTATATTGACTAATATTTTTATTTAATATAAAAACAAAATATAAGAACTATTTGTAATAAAATTACAAATTATAATAACAATTTAAAATGAGGTGAAAAATGAAAAAATTACTATTAGCCGTATTATTTGCAGCTACTGCATTATCAGCTACAGCTTCTTTCGCATATTATGGACAAGATGGGGATCCTGTTTGTTCTTGGCCATATACAGCAAAAGAATGTAATAAATAATAATTTATTACTTATAAACAGTAAAAAGTTCCCTTTATTAACGCTAAAGGGAACTTTTTTTATGTATTTTGTATATCTTTTGTTGGAAGACTATTTAATTAAAAATCTATATTTGGTTTGTTGATTCTAATTTTTAAAGCTAAATAAATAATAGGTGGTCGAAATAATCTAATTAAATTTTTAATATATCATTTAAAAAATAAATTTTGATCTTTAAATTAGTTTCAGTAAATTTAAAAAAAAATTATAAAAATAGGCCTATTTTAAAAATTAATTATGATGTTAAAAATAGCTAATTTATTGATATTATAAACAATAATAAAAAATAAATCACTACACTCCTTGACAATAGGTATTTTTTATGATATGAATTTACCTATTATATAAAAAGGAAAAGTAATATTTATTTTATTATCAATAACTGTCTCTAACACTAAACCTGATGACGAAAAATATGGATTATAAAAAGACTATCAAAATATTTCGAAATTTGGATGAAAATGACTTCTTTCTGATTCCTTCTAACTATTATTTACTAGAGCAATATCATATCTAAAGAATTGAACTTTACTTTTTCTGATATCTTAATTTATTTAATGAATCTATATTGTTATTAAATTTTTTAATAATAAGGCAATGTTATCTAATTAGAAAGTAGGAGGATTTATGTCTTTAAACAATAAAGATGAGAGAGAAAATACTGTAATCCAAAACTATTATGACTCTGCTTTAAAAAATCGCCATCGTTTTTCTTCCTTTAATAAACTAACAGGTACAGGTAGCGGTGATAATGATGTATTTATTGGAAATTGATGAAGAAATGAATTTTATGGGTTTGATGGTGATGATTGGCTTATTGGTGGTGGCCAGAGAGATATATTATATGGAGGTGATGGAAACGATTTGTTAGTAGGTAATGATGGGAATGATATTCTTTTTGGGGAAAATGATAATGATATAATATATGGTGGTAAAGGCCAGGATCTAATTTTTGGGGTATGGGGAATGATATTATTAAAGATGATGGTGGTAATAATTACCTTTATGGAGAAAAGGGAGATGACACGATAGAAAGTGGTAATGGCAATGACATTTTAAGCGGTGGGGAAGGTAACGATAAAATTTATGGTGGTGCCGGAAAGAATGTTTTTTATGGCGCTGCTGGCGCAGATTATACATCTGGCGGAAATGATGATTATTATTATGATGCTAATAATGATTTTTTAGATGATCCAACTATTGATACATATGATCTATTTGAAGGAAATTTAGGGGTTAATACAGTTGATCTCAGTTTTTTTGATTCAACATATTTTAATATTCAACGACAAATTATTCCTGACGAACATTTTATCTATCATGATTTTGTATCGATATGGAAAAAAACCTATTGCTGGCTCGGCTGTAAAAATTTCACGGGAGTTGAGATCGATAAACTTATTTTTAAAGATAAGACAATTGATGTAAAAACTTTACCGCCCCCTATAGATGGGTTTGCTGGTGAACATTTAAATTCAGATTTTTTATCTAATGAAGAAAATATTAGAGGTATAAATCCATTAATTAGATCTTAGAATTTGTAATTTATACTCTAGCTTTTTTGCTCAGAATCAAAAATATTTTTCTCTAAAACACGCTCCGCAATATCACGGCGATAATATCCTTCAGGCCAATTAATTTTTTTGATAGTTGCATAGGTTAAATCACGTGCTTTTTTTAAACTTAATTCTTTACTTGTAATTGCAAGTCCCCGACCAGAATTAATTGTTAAATTTTTATGTTGATCAAAAGATGTAAGATAATGAAATATTTTTGTATTATTCGTTTCTATGTTTTCTAATCCTATTACTTTGGTACCACTTTTATAAGTTTGCGGGTAACCTTGACTAGCCATAATAACATCAATGGCATAACCTGGATGCCAATCTATTTTTTTATTTTTTAATGTTCGGTCTAAAGTTGCATATAATAATTCAAGCAAATCTGATTTAAGAAGCATACATATAACTTGACATTCTGGATCACCAAAACGAACATTATATTCAAGTAATTTTGGACCATTTTTAGTCATCATTAATCCTGCAAAAAGCACACCTTTAAAGGGTTTATTTTCATACCCCATGCCTTTAATGGTGGGTTCAATAATAGATTGCATAATAGTAAAAATATCTTGTTCTTTGATAAAAGGTACAGGGGTATAGGCACCCATGCCCCCTGTATTTAAACCTGTATCATTCTCTCCGATACGTTTATGATCTTGGGCACAAGCTAGAAATTTTCCTGTAGTCCCATCACTAAGGGCAAAAAAACTAATTTCTTCACCTTCAAGATATTCTTCAATAATAATTGTGGATCCTGCTTGACCAAATGCCTTTGTGTGTAACATTAAATCAATAGATTTATTCGCTTCATCTAAGGTAGATGCAATAATAACACCTTTTCCACCAGCAAGCCCATCTGCCTTAATAACACAAGGTAAATTTATTTGTGTTATAAATTCTTTAGCTTTAATGGGATCCGTAAAACTTTTATAAGCAGCCGTAGGAATATTATATTTCAGACAGAAATTTTTTGTAAAAACTTTTGACCCTTCAAGAATCGCGGCTTCTGCGGTGGGGCCAAAAGTTTTAACCCCTATTTTTTCTAATTGATTAACAATCCCATTAATTAGGGGAGCCTCAGGTCCAATAATAACAAAATTAATTTGGTTGGTTTGAACAAAATCAATAATTTTATTATTGTCCAATGGATCAATAGCAATACATTCGGCAATTTTACTTATGCCCGCATTACCGGGACAACAATAAAGTTTATGACATAAAGGGGATGATTTAACAGACCAACATAAAGCATGTTCTCTTGCACCATTACCAATAATTAAAATATTCATTTTTTTCTCTTTTGAAAATTAGGTATTTAATTCATAATATTTTGTATCATACTCTAATTATCAATTAGTAAATTAATTATCTATGAATAATATTTTATCTGACCATAATCTTTTTGAATATAGTGTTTCTGAAATTAGTCGAGCAATTAAAGAAACGTTAGAAGGTAATTTTGCTTATATTCGTGTTCGAGGAGAAATTTCTGGATATAAAAAAGCTGGATCTTCGGGGCATATTTATTTGGCTTTGAAAGATAATGAATCAATTCTTGATGCTGTTTGTTGGCGGACAACAGTTAATAAATTAACTATATTACCTGAAGATGGGCTTGAGGTTATTGCAACAGGCAGAATTACAAATTATGCAGGACGCTCAAAATATCAGCTTGTGATTGAAAGTTTAGAAATTGCTGGGCAGGGTGCTTTATTAAAACTTTTAGAACAAAGAAAAGCACAATTTCTGGCCGAAGGATTATTTGATCGGGCTCGAAAAAAGCCATTGCCTGCTATGCCTAAGATTATTGGTGTTATTACATCGCTTACGGGTGCAGTAATTAAAGATATTTTACATCGTTTAACGGATCGCTTTCCCTGTCATGTTTTGGTATGGCCTGTTTTGGTTCAGGGTCCTCAAGCTGCAGAACAAATTGCAGCTGCAATTAAGGGATTTAACAGGATAGAATCCTTACGTCCTGATCTAGTTATTATAGCGCGAGGAGGTGGTAGTTTAGAAGATTTGTGGGCTTTTAATGAAGAAATAATTATACGTGCTGTTGTTGAAAGTTCTATCCCAATTATTTCGGCTATTGGGCATGAAACAGATACAACCTTAATTGATTATGCTGCTGATTTACGTGCACCTACACCTACTGCTGCTGCTGAAATGGCGGTACCTGTACGAGCAAATTTTTTGTTTCATTTAGAAGAGTTAAATCAAAGATTATGGCCTGTTTTATCTAAATTCCTTGAATTGAAACAGTTTGCTTTAATGAATATGACCTCAATTTTAAATAATCCTAGTCGATTGATAGAAGAAAAAAGTCAAAAACTGGATGGATTAATTGAACGTATCACTTATTGGTCTGAAAGTTTTATGAGATTAAAAAAACAAACATTACTGGGGGCAGGTAATGTTTTAAAAAATCCTTATGGACGAATTTCATCTTTATTAACTCAATATAAAGCAGTTGAAAGCTTATTTAAGCAAAGTTTATTTTTTTATATCAAACAGATAAAATTAAAAAGTGAAAAAATTTTGGCAGATTTTTCATCATACTCAATTAACAATTATTTTTTTGAAAAACAGCATGATCTTCAGCAAAATGCAAGATTATTAGATAATCTTTCTATTAAAACAATATTAAAACGGGGATTTGTTTTTGTAACAGATACACAAGGCCAAACAATTACTTCGGTTAACAAAGCTAAGCAAAAAGAAAAATTAATTCTTCATTTTATTGACGGAAAATTAGAAACTAAAAACTCAAAACCATTTACTGGGTTATTGTTTGAAGATGAAGATTTAAATAATTAATCATGAAGAAATTGGTACAACAGCGATAAATAAACCGATGAAATAATAACTATAAAGGGTAAAAAAGCAGAACTTATAAAAAGAGATAATATATCAATTCCTGGCAACCCAAAAGTTAAACTTCCAATAAATGTTAAAATACCTACAGTACCTGCCATAACAATAATAAAGGTTATACCTAATAAAAAACATGTGACAAAAATTGGTACGATAATATTTTTTGTTTGGATAAAAGAATAAGTTAATTTTTCCCTAGAAAAACTATCTATCGCGATAATTGGGAATAAAAGACAAATGCGCAAACCTATATAAAAAAATCCAATATATATAATCAGCGAAAATAACCCTGATGTTAAATTTGTGCCAAAAAGGAAAAAAATAAATTTTGATATAAGATCAGGTATAAGAATAAAAACCAACATTAATAATGCATATTCTTTTTCATTTTTTTGAAAAAATGATTTAAAGACATTAAGATCAGGTTGTTCAGAAAGTAAAATCCAACGATGGATAGCTACAGCCAAAGGTGCAGCTGCAAAAATTATGAGAATAGAAGGAAAAATTATAGTAAAATTAAAAAAACTATAACTAGACGTTATAAACTGCTCGGCAAAAAAAAGCCATAATCCTCGGGCAAGGAAAGAAGTTATAAATAATAAAAGGGCAGCTGGAACAAAAGGTTTCCCAATTTTAATAAGGTCCAAACTATGTCTAAAAGTAGTTAGGTAAGCTTCAGTAATTGGAATTTTGATAGGAGTTTCCATTAAAATTTCCTTAGAACACGTCAAATAAAGTTTTATAATTCTGGCTCATTAGATTTAGCAGACATAAAAATAAATTGATACAGTTTAGTATAATATACGGTATAGATCAACATAAGTAATACAGGAATAAATGAAGTAAAAACTATTTCTGTAAAATTCAGAATTAAAGTTGAACTATCAGAATTAATATGAAGAATAGAAATAAAAGAAGATATTATAAAAGCTAAAACAAAGACCAGGAATAAAAGTGTTGTAATCAGTAAAATAAGTACTAATAAAATGCGCCAAAATAACGGTTTTATTAATTTAAAGGTTGTCCTAAAATTAAAGATATCTTTTTTTTCAATAGCGATTGATGTTAGAAGAAGCCAAAAAACAAAATTGCAATAAATGGAGCCTAAAAAAATAGCAACAACACTTAAAGAAAATATTGATTTATGAATTAAAGATGAAATACCAATAAGATTTGAAAATGCCCATAATAAAGCGGATGATCCTGTAAATAATAATAAACTTGTTACTAAAATTGCTATAAAATAACGTAATTCAAGACTTCTATAAAAAAGATGAAAAAAATTATGGGTTGGGTATTCATTCCCAAAAATCCATCGATGGACTGCAACATTAAAAGGTGCCAAGAGAAATAAATTTAAAATTGATCCAAAAATAAGAGTGCTAATATTATTATTAGTTTCAATAGTAATTTGATCAAAAGGATAAGATAAGAAACAAAGATAAATGAAATAAAAAAAACTGGCCCACAAACCTAAAAATAAAATAGTAGGACAATCTTTAATTATATGTAAACTTGTTCTTAAAGTTTCTTTATAAGCGTCATGAATAGGTAAGTCATTCATCATTTAGACCTTTTAACTATTTATGAAATATGGGACTAATTATTAAGTTCAGTCAAGATACAACAATTAATATAATCTTTATTTAAGTTATTATTTCTTTAAAGAAGCAACGACCAAATTCTAAAGGCTCAATTTTAAAAAAGCTTGCTAAAGTTTGGCCAATATCAGCTAGGCTTTGCCTTTTACCAATATTAATAGCTTTTACTTTAGGGCCAAAAATTAAAATAGGTAAGTATTCTCTGGTATGATCACTTCCTCTAAAAGTAGGATCACATCCGTGATCTGCTGTTATAATTGCTAAATCATCAGGTTCCATTTTTTGAATGAATTTTTTTAGATGAATATCAAATTTTTTTAAAGCATGTGCATATCCTATAGGATCCCGTCTATGTCCATAGAGTGTGTCAAAATCAACAAAATTTGTAAAAATTAAACTCCTATCTGGAGCTTCAGCTTGCATTGTTTGTGTTGCAAGAAAAAGATTATCATTGCCATCCGCTTTTATTTTTTTTGATACACCACGGTGTGCAAAAATATCAGAAATTTTACCAATACCAATAACTTGATGCCCGTGTTCCGTTAATTTATCTAATAAGGTAGGTTTGTAAGGGGGTGTTGTATAATCGCGCCTGTTACCTGTTCTTTGAAAATGACCTTCAGTTCCAATAAAAGGTCTTGCAATAACCCGGCCTATATTATATTGATCAACAATTTTTCGAACAAGACTACATAGATCATAAAGACGATTTAATCCAAAAAAATCTTCATGCGCTGCAATTTGTAAAACGCTATCTGCCGACGTATAAATAATTGGTTTTTTTGTTCTAATATGCTCTAGGCCTAATTCTTCAATAATTGTGGTACCTGATGCATGGCAATTACCAAGAATGCCAGACAAATTACCTTGACTGATAATTTTATGAATAAGGGTATCTGGAAAGCTTTTTTGTGGATTTGGAAAATATCCCCATTTAGTCATAACAGGTAACCCCGCCATTTCCCAATGACCACTTGGCGTATCTTTTCCTAAACTTATTTCTTGGGCGTAGCCATAAGCCCCGTAAATTTGTGGATTTTTAATAAAGCCTTGAGGTAAAATTCCTGTTGCATTTTGAGCTACTAATCCTAAACCATAAGCTTCAAGTACAGGAAGGAATTGATAGTCTTCAGAAGATCCAAGAGATTGATGATAGGCTCGAGCAATATGTCCTAATGTATTGGCACCTTCATCACCAAATTCTTTTGAATCTTCGCAAGTACCAATACCAAAAGAATCCATAACCATTAAAAAAGCACGCGTCATATTATTCAAATTGATCAATAATTAAAGGGTCAACAGGTATAGGTTCATTACTAATGACATAAGCTTTAAGTAATTCTTTTTCAACATCAAGAGCTGAAGATAATGTTTCGCCATGAATAAGAGCAAGAGGCGTTTGTGTATCTATTTTAGCTCCTAATCCCAACATATTACTAAATCCAACGCGATGGTTTATTTTATCTTGAGGGTTTTTTCTACCACCCCCAAGTTTCATAATGGCTAGACCAATTTCTCTTGTATGAATATGGGTAATATACCCATTTGCTAGACTGTAAACAGGATGGATAACAGGTGATTGACCTAAATAATGTAAGGGTCGTTCAACAAAATCTTTTGGCCCACCTAATTCAACTATCATAGCCGAAAATTTTTCCAAGGCTTGACCATTCTTTAAAACCTCTTCAAGTTTTCTTCGGGCGTCATTAGGTTCTTGTGCCAATTGTCCTAGAAGAAGCATTTCAATACCCAATCTTAATGTAACTTCATGTAATCTCGGTTCTTGATATGCGCCAGACAAATAGTTAAGGATTTCCAAAACTTCTAAACTATTTCCAGCATTAGAACCTAAAACCTGGTTCATATTGGTTAAAAGAGCACGGGTTGGTAATCCAGCTTTATGAGCAACCTTAATAATTGTTTCTCTAAGTTTAATACTTTGGGAAAGATCAGTTAAAAAAGCACCATTCCCAAATTTTATGTCCATAACCAACCCTTCTAATCCAGCCGCAATTTTTTTTGAAAGAATAGAAGAGGTTAAAAGAGGAATAGTTTCAACAGTAGCTGTGATATCCCGAATACTATAAAATTTTTTATCAGCAGGGGCTAAATCATCGGTTTGACCAATAATAGCACATCCAACTTTCTTTACAATTTTATGTAAAAGATCACGATTAGGTTTTGTGTTATATCCTGGAATACTTTCTAACTTATCTAATGTTCCCCCAGTGTGGCCAAGGCTACGTCCAGATATCATAGGGACATACCCACCACAAGCTGCAATCATAGGAGCAAGGGCAAGACTAACTTTATCACCAACCCCACCTGTTGAATGTTTATCTAAAACAGGGCCCGATAAATCCCATTTTTCAACATATCCAGATTTCGCCATACAATTTGTTAAAAAAGCAATTTCATCAAAATGCATATCTTGAAAAAAGATAGCCATTGCCAAAGCTGATATTTGACTTTCTGTAACATTGCCTGAAACTAATCCTTCAATCATAAAGCTAATTTCATCTGATGTGAGAGTTTGCCCATCACGTTTATGACGAATGATTTCTTGGGGAAAAAAAGAAGATGATACCATGGATAAATTTAATAAAATGATTGTAAAGACGTTTTTTTATTTTCTAATAAATTATCAAGAAGTGAACTGGCCCCTATGCGTAAATTTGCAGGATGAATCCAATCCTCCCCCATTTTTTGTGTAATAAGATGAATAAATTCTAAGGCTTGGTTTTTATTACGAATACCACCAGAAATTTTTAATCCTATAGGGTGTTGAATTTGATGCTGATTGGTATAGATAATATCTAATAAAATTTTAACAGCTGGTAAAGTTGCCCCTGGTCCAATTTTGCCTGTCGATGTTTTTAAGAAATTTGTCCCACCTTCAATGGATAATTGTGCAATCTCTTCAATTAGTTTTTTTTGTTTTAGAACCCCTGTTTCTAAAATGATTTTAAGAGTGCGTGCAGGTCCGCATAGGTTTTTTATTATTTGAATTAAATGTAAAATACTTTTTTTGTTATTTTTATTTTCTAAGTAAAACTTATAAGGAAAGACAAGATCAATTTCTTCAGCACCATCTTTTAAACTTTGTTGAACTTGGGTAATGATTTTTTTAAATGGGTCGGTACCTAAGGGAAAATTTGCTACTGTTGCTAAACGCATAGGTTGATCAACAACATATCTTTTAGCTAATTTGATAAATTTAGGATCGATACACAAGGCGGCAACAGGACCATAAAGAGTTTGACCCTTTTTATACAAATTATGAATGGTTTGTGGGGTATCGTTATTACCAAGGCTTGTTAAATCAATTAAAGATATAAGTTGATAATTAATATCTTGTGTTAAGGATGCGGATTTAAATTTAAAGGATAAAGGTAAAAGTTTATGTAAATAAATAGATTTTATAATACCTTGGGGTTTGCATAAGTGAACCATTGTTTTAGTATCAGCAAATTCAGCAAGTTTTTGCCTGCACCCTCCACAAGGTGTGCAAATTTCACTTCCATCTGCTAAAATAACGATATCTTTTATTTTTCTCTCCCCATGGCTAATCATGTGACTTAATGCGCTTGCTTCAGCACATTGACCTTGGGGATAAGCAATATTTTCAACATTACAGCCCCAATAGATTTTTTCACCTATGGTACGTAAAGCGGCACCAACCTTAAATTTAGAATAAGGTGCATAAGCTCTCTCTCGCGCTTCTTTAGCACGAATAATAAGCTCATCAATGGAATTTTTATCTATCTTTGACAAAAGGTATTCCACTAGCTTTAGGTGGTATAGCTTTACCCACAAAACCTGCTAAAACAAGAATAGTCAATACATAAGGTAATATTTGAATAAGTTGTACAGGTATAGGCCCAAGACCAGGTATGTCAAATCCTTGTAATCTGATTTGTAGCGCATCGGCAAAGGCAAAAATCAAACACGCAGCTACAGTTGCAAAAGGATTCCAGCGACCAAAAATTAAGGCAGCTAAAGCCAGATATCCTTTACCAGCTGTCATATCTCTTACAAAAGCAGAACTTTGGGCTGTTGATAAATATGCGCCTGCCATACCACATAAGATGCCGCAAATAATCATGGCTTGATATCGTATTTTAGTGACAGAAATTCCTGATGAATCTAAAGCATGAGGGTTTTCACCCGCAGCTCGTAATTGTAACCCAAAACTTGTATGAAAAAGAAGCCACCAAATTAAAGGAATGCTTAAAAAAGTTATATAAGTAAGAGGATAATGATCATTAACAAGAACCGCATAAATAGCGCCAATTATGGGGATTTGTCCAATTGATTCAAGCGATGGAAAAATCACATGGGAAAATCTTGCATCTCCAGATAATTGAGGGGTTTGTCCTGCAAGACCAAACCATGCATTACTTAAAGTTGGGGCTAATCCTGCGACAAGAATATTTAAGGCAACACCTGATACAATTTGATTACCATTGAAACTTACACAAGCATAAGCATGAATAAGTGATAGAAGAATAGAAATGCTAATTCCACCTAAAAGGCCAATCCAAACATTATGAGTAACTGCTGAAAGTGAAGCTGCAACAAAAGCAGCAGCTAACATTTTGCCCTCTAACCCAATATCAATAACACCTGATCTTTCTGCAAACATACCTGCAAGTGCTGCTAGCATAAGGGGTATAGAAAAGCGTACAGTTGAATCCAGTAAAAGTAAGATAGAACCAAAATAATTAATATCTGCCATGGGATTTAAAACCTTGCTGTTTTGCTCTTATGAGCAGATGTTCTGTCAAAATTAAATAGCCTATTCATTGCTGGTTTAAATATGTTTTCAAGTGCCCCACAAAATAAAACAATCAATCCTTGAATGACAATAATAATATCTTTATTTAGAATTGGTATATCAAAAGCTAAAACAGAGCCCCCTTGATAAAGAGCGCCAAAAAGAATAGCTGCAATAATAATACCTAACGGATGGTTTCTTCCCATTAAAGCAACAGCAATTCCAACATATCCAGCACCACCTGTGAACCCAAGTATTAATCTGTGGTGCACACCCATAATTTCATTAATTCCAACTAATCCCGCCAAACCACCGGAAATTACCATGGCCCATATAATTGTTCTTTCACTTGAAATCCCAGCATAACTTGCTGCCTGGTGGTTTTGTCCAACGACACGGAATTCATATCCCCATCTAGTATGCCATATAAATATCCATAAAAACAAACAACATAAAAGCGCAATCAGAAAAGAAAGATTAAGAGGGGAATGATCTATATTAATGTGAAAGATTGATAGCCAATCATGAATAAAAGGTAAATAAAGTGCTTCATTAAATGCAGAACTTTGTGGGTTCTGTTGATTAGGTTCTCTTAAAATATCAACAAGTAGATAGACCATAAGAGATTGGGCAATAAAATTAAACATAATTGTGGTAATGACAATGTGACTTCCCCGTTTGGCTTGTAAAAAACCAGGAATAAAAGCCCATAATCCACCTAATAGCCCAGCTGCAATAATAGCGAAAGGTAAAACAAAAAAAAGCGACCAACTGTCAAAATATAAACAAATTAGGGCAACGCCTAATCCCCCCATAAGAGCTTGACCTTCGGCACCTATATTAAAAAGTCCAGCATGAAAAGCAATCGATACTGCTAATCCAGTAAAAATGAAATTTGTTGTATAATAAAAAGTATATCCAATAGATTCACCGTCACCAAATGCACCTAAAAAAATTGCTTGAAGTGTATCGATGGGATCTGCACCAGCAATAAAAGCAATAATACAAGAAAGAAAAAGAGCAACAATAAGATTAAGTAAAGGTAAAAGAATATAATCAACCCATAAGGGTAAATCAATTTTACGTCGAAGCATTATTTATTTTCCTTAATACCTGCCATTAAACAACCAATTTTTTCTTTATTTGTATCTTGTACATAACTTTCGCCTACAATCTTGCCTTCTAACATAACAATAATACGATCAGCTAAAAAAAATAATTCATCAAGATCAGCTGAAACAACGATAACGCTTTTATCACTATCACGTAGTTCAAATAATTGTTGATAAATGAACTCACTTGAACCGATATCAACCCCGCGTGTGGGATGCCCTACTAATAAAAGTTCGGGATGTCTTCCTAATTCCCTTGCTAATAAAATTTTTTGCTGATTGCCGCCTGAAAATACTGATGTTTTTAGAAAAGGTTCGGAGGGCCAAATATTATATTTGGCGATTTGTCTTTTAAAACGATCAATTGCAACTTTGGAATAAAGAAAATATGCCCCATTGATAAAAGGATCATCCTGGTATCCAAGAATAGATGATTCCCAAGCTTTAAAATTACCAATTAATCCTACCTTACTACGATTTTCTGGTATATGACCGATACCTAAATATCTTCTTGTATGAGCAGGATGTTCATGGGAATTATCTATAATATTTTTACCACGAAAAATTATATCCCCACTTTTATGTTTATAACGCATACCAGCTAAAACTTCTAAAAGTTCTGTTTGGCCATTTCCAGCTATACCCGCGATACCTAAGATTTCTCTTCTTTTTACAGTAAAATTAATATGATCAAGAAGCAATCTTTTTGATGGATCTTTTAAACACAAATTTTTAACAGATAAAAGAATTTCAGATGAAGGAATATTCTTAGTTTTTGATTTAAATTCTACGTCACGGCCAACCATAAGTTTAGCAAGTTTTGTTTCAGTTGTCGTATTTGTGATTAATGTATCAATAATTTCGCCTTTACGCATTACTGTAACATTGTCTGTAATTTCCATAATTTCACGAAGCTTATGTGTTATGAATAAAATTGTTTTTCCTTGTTCTTTAAGATTTTTTAAAATAGTAAAAAAATTGTTTGTTTCTTGAGGTGTTAGAACACTTGTTGGTTCATCTAAAATAAGGATATTGGCACCTCGATAAATGGCTTTTAGAATTTCTACTCTTTGTTGTAATCCAAGGGATAAATCCCCAACATAAGCATCTAGAGGAACGGGCATTTGATATTGGTGCATAAGATCAGATAAAATTTTTGTTGTTTTTTTATAAACTGATCTAAGAGAAAATCTCTTTTCATTTCCTAGAATGATATTTTCAAGCACAGTAAATTCATCCACAAGCATAAAATGCTGATGGACCATACCAATACCTGCTTGAATAGCAGCGTGAGAATTATGAAGATTTGTTACTTTTCCATCAATTTTAATTATTCCACTATCGGCTTGGTAATACCCATAGAGAATATTCATCAGGGTTGATTTGCCTGCCCCATTTTCGCCAACAATTCCATGGATTGTTCCAGATTTTATGGCAAGATTAATATTATAATTGGCATATAATTGCCCAAAACGTTTATTAATATCAATTAATTCAATAGCGGGCGAAGATAATGATTCTATTTTTTTAGACTCATTATCTTCCATTTGTACATTATTTGTTAAAAAGTGACGGGATGTACTATCGTTCAAATTATTTTCTCATTTAAAATTACACTTACGAGAAATTAACGAACGGGACAATTATTTGATTTATTATAATCAACAACTGAAATTTTACCGTTGATAATATCCTGACGTATCTGATTAATTTTTTCTTCAGTTTCTTTGGAAATAAGATTTTTATTATATTCATCTAACGCCCAATCAACCCCATTTTCTTTTAACCCTAAAACATAAATACCTGGTTTCCATTCATTTTTTTGGGCAGATATAAAAGCATTATATGTTGCTACATCTACGTGTTTAATCATAGAGGTTAACATAGTACCGGGGTGGAGATAGTTTTGGTTTTGATCAACGCCAATTGCAAATTTTTTGCTATCATTAGCGGCTTGATAAACACCAAGACCTGTTGCACCAGCTGCTGCATAAACAATATCTGCACCTCGATCAAACTGACTTTTTGCAAGTTCTGCACCACGGGGTGGGTCATTCCAAGCTGCACTTGTTGTACCAACCATATTTTCCATAACCTCAGTTTTAGAATTGGCATATTTTGCCCCCTGAGTATAGCCGCAAGCAAAGTTACGAATTAAAGGAATATCCATGCCACCTACAAAACCAATTTTGTTTGTTTTACTTGTCATAGCAGCTAGGGCACCCACAAGAAATGAACCTTCATGTTCTTTAAAGATAATTGATTGAACATTAGGCATGTCAAGTTCTGCATCAATTAAGGTAAACTTTACTTTTGGAAATTCCTTAGCTACTTTTTCAAGAGGGGATTTTGCAGCAAAACCTGCTATAACAATTATATTGGCGCCTCGCTTAGCTAAAGTTCTTAAAGCTTGTTCGCGCTGAGATTCATTTGTAATTTCAAACTCTTTATATGAAATACCTGTTTCTTTTTTAAATTTTTCAGCACCGTTATACGCAGCTTCATTGAAAGCCTTATCAAATTTTCCACCCATATCAAAAATGATAGCAGGATTAAAACCTTCGGCTCTAGCTTGAAAGGTTAAGGATATAAATAAAATAGAAATAAATCCTAAAAATTGTTTCATTATGGAATTCTCCCAAGTGTTAAGAACATGATAAAAATTAGGATGCTTTCACAGAAAGAACAATATAATTTTTCTATTTTGTAGAAAAAGGTGACAAGTATTTTTATTAAAAAGAACAAAACAGACATATTTAAACAAACATAAAGTCCAATAGAAAACTTGCTTTCACAAGAATCAATTTAAAATTATTTAATAATATTTTTGTTGAGTTTCAAACCATAGCCAAAAATATTTGGCACAACTTCGTTCAATATAAAGATCAAATTCTTGAAGATCTTGATATCGATATAATAAAATATTTATTTGGTTGAAACTGGTTTGTTTACATGTATTTGGTTGGAAATAATCGGGATGAAAATTTATAGATGTTCCTTTATTTAATATATCTATAATTTTTGTACCTTGAAGATTTATTATAGTCTTTTGTTCAGTAACATTGATAGCATAGGCATGCAATCCTATAAAATTATCTAATAAATCAGCCATCAACTTTTTTTCATGATTAGGTAGAGTTGTAATAAGCCATTCATTTGGTTTTAAACAAAAAATTTTTAATGAAGAGGTGATTCTGGTATCATTGACTTGTAAAGGTAAGGTTTCTATATTTAACAATTTCCTTATTTTGTTTGTATATTCTTTGTTTTGTGCATCTGCTCTTACGGTAATTTGTCCATATAAAGCTTTTTCTTTAAATTGAAAAAAATCACTTTTTTCTTTTGAATTAGTCAAACGCATATCTTTTAAAACAGACAAACGTAAAGAAAAACTATCCATTAAGGTGTGTTCCTTCAGGATCAAAAAATTTAGGTGAAACAATTTTGGCTTTAATACTCTTGGTAGGTAATTTAATAAAGACAGTTTGATTTATTTTATCTTGTCCAGCATTGATTAAAGCTAAAGCAATTGATTGGTTTAATGTTGGACTAAAATAACTTGATGTTACATATCCAACCATAGATGATGATTTTTTTGTTTCAGTAATAGGTGCCCCGTCATAATTTAGATTATAATCTTTGTTGATGAATAACCCAACTAATTGGGGGCGATCTGTCCTAGTAAAATTTGATAGTGCTAAGGATCTTTTACCAATAAAATCCTTTTTGTTTTTACTTATTAACCACGACATTCCCAAATCTTTTAATGTTGTGCTCCCATCTGCTTCATGGCCAATTGCAATATAACCTTTTTCTGCTCGTAAAATATGTAAGGCTTCAAGACCTAACGGTGTAATATTATAGGCAAGACCTGCAGTCATCAACATATTCCAAATATAACTTGCATAGCTTGCTGGTACATTGATTTCATAACTTAATTCCCCTGTAAAGCTAACTCTAAATATTCGACATTCTATACCTGCAATATGTCCTATTTTAAAACTCATATAAGGAAAATCATGATTATCATAATTGAAATCAGGTACAAGATTTTCTAATACATGGCGTGCGTGTGGTCCACATATTACTATAGCTGCCCATTGTTCTGTAACGTTTGTACAAAAAACTTTCCAGGTTGCCCATTCTTTCTGTAACCAATATTCAAACCAACTTGTTACGGCATCAGCATTATTGGTTGTTGTTGTGATATAATAGTGATCTTTGGCCATGCAGCTTATGATACCGTCATCAAAAACTATTCCTTCTTCCTTTAACAAAACACTATAACGGCATTTAGAAGGTATTAAATTATCAAAAGAAGTTGGATACATCATATTCAAAAATTTTAAAGCATCGGGTCCTTGTATTTCAATTTTGCCAAGGCTTGAAGCATCATAAATTGCAACATGTTTTCGTGCGGCAAACACTTCTCTTTTAAGAGTTTGTTCAAATTTTTCATTTAATCTCGGATAATATTGGGGACGTACCCATTGACCAGTAATCATAAATTTTGTATTTAAAATTTTATGGATATTATGAAGTGGGGTCTCTTTAATTGGTTCGAATAAGGGACCGGTATCACTGCCGGTAAATATACCCATTGTAATAGGTACATAAGGTGGCCTAGAGGTTGTAGGAACAAAACTATTTAAAGTTTTTTTATGATGGGTGGCAAGAATTTTTAATCCATTAATGTTAGAAAGTTTTCCTTGATCTGTTCCCATACCTAATGTTGTATATCGCTTTAAATGTTCAGGTGCCTGATACCCTTCCTGTAAAGCTAATTTAATATCTTTAAAGGTTACATCATGTTGAAAATCAACAAAACTTTTTTCTTCTTTTAATATATTTGTTGATTTTTTATCAAGAGAATTTATATAGGGAAAATCGTAATCAATAATAAATATATTCATTGACCTTTTTACGGACTCTGAACTAGATGAAGCAAATTGTTCAGTTAATTTTAATCCTTGATTCAATCCATCAATTATACATTCTTGAAAAGATTGAAGACCATTACATGCGCCAACGCATATAAAATCTTTTTTATTATTGTTGGGAATAAAACCTTCTATATCTTCATTATAGGATAGGGTGCCTTGAGCTTGGGCAAATAAATGGGTATTAGGATTCCATCCCCCGGAAAGTAAAAGCTTATCACATGCGAATTCTCTTTTTTTTGAGGAACTAAAATCCTGCACTGTTACAGACGATAATTGATAAGAACCTTCTGTTGTTTCAATATAATGATTGGTTAATACGTTAACATTTTTTGTTATAATAGGGTCTAATTTATCGTGATTGATATTCGATCTTGTATCAATAATGGCTTTAATAGGAATTTGATTTTTTAATAAAGTTGCTGCAACAGAATAAATGAAATCATTATTGGTATATAAAATTGTATTTTTACCTGGTTGAACGCCATATTTTTTCAAATAAATAAGAGCTGAATTTGCCATCATAATACCAGGTCTATCATTATTGTTAAAAATCAGTGGTCGTTCAATTGCACCAGTTGCTAAAATAATTTTTTTTGCTCGGATACGCCATAAACGTTGTCTTGGGCCTGTACGATTGTGAAGAGGAAGATGATCTGTTAAACGTTCTGTTGCTAGGACATAATTATGATCATAACATCCAAATGCGGTACTCCGAGTTAAAATTCTAACGTTCGGTTTTTGATAAAGTTGTTCTAATATATTGTGACACCAATTATGAGCTGGTTGATCATTAATAAGTGAGTTACTGGTTAATAAAGAACCACCACATTCTGGTTGTTCATCAATAACGATAATATGAGCGTTTGTTTGAGATGCGGCAAAAGCAGCTGCTAATCCCGCAGCGCCAGCCCCAATAATTAAAATGTCACAATGGGTATAAGTTTTATCATAACAATCTGGATCGATTTCACGTGGTGCTTTACCAAGTCCACCAAAATGTCGAATAATATGTTCATAAAAATGCCATCCATTAGGGGGTGACATAAATGTTTTATAATAAAATCCTGCAGGTAAAATGGAACTTAAATAATCATTGATACGTCCCAAATCAAAATGAAGGTTAGGCCAACAATTCTGACTTGTTGCTTTTAATCCATCATATAATTCAGCTTGTGTTGCTTTAACATTGGGTTCTGTATAGGCCCCATCATTTAATTGAACAAGAGCATTAGGTTCTTCGGATCCTGCAGTCATAATACCTCTTGGTCTATGATATTTAAAACTGCGGCCAATAAAATTATGCCCATGGGCAAGAAGGGCAGAGGCTAATGTATCACCTTTATATCCTGTAAATTTTTTATTATTGAATGTAAATTGATACATTGTTTCACGATCAATCATACCCCCTGTTACTATGCGAAAAGACTGGGATTGAGAAGTTTTTGAATTTATGGATAGGGCGTCATTCATGATTCAGATCCAAAATCTTTTCATGAATTGGATAGGATCCCAAAATTTCGTGTGTAACCGTATGACGTACTATTTTAAACCATAATTTGCATCCTTTTTTGTGAAACCATTGTTCAACAAAAAAATCTTTGGGATTGTTTTTCATATAAAGATAGTCTGTCCATTCTTGATCCGAAAGTTTATCCGGATCGTGGGGTCTTATCTTATGTGCATCTCCTCCATACATAAATTCATTTTCATCGCGCTCTTTACAATAAGGGCAAGGAATAAGCATCATTTAATTATTATCCTTATATTAAGATTAATGAGCAACACCCGCAGCCCCATGTTCATCAATTAAGTATCCTGATCGAAAACGCTCAAGAGAAAAAGCTTCATTTAATTTATGGGGTTGGTCTTGGGCAATGGTATACGCAAAGATCCACCCGGATCCTGGTGTGGCTTTAAATCCACCTGTACCCCATCCCCCATTAATATAAAAACCTTTGATTGGTGTTTGGCCAATAATGGGACTGGCATCTGGGCATACATCAACAATGCCAGCCCATTGTCGCATCATTTTTAGGCGACCAAATGTGGGAAAAAGTTCAGTTAAAGCGTTAATGGTTTTTTCTGTAATATGGGCACTACCGCGTTGTCCATAAGAATTGTATCCATCAACCCCAGCCCCTAAAACCAATTCACCTTTAGCAGATTGGCTTACGTAAACATGAATGGCATTCGACATAACAATTGGATCAAGAATGGGTTTAACAGGTTCAGATACCATAGCTTGTAAAGCTATGCTGGATATAGGTAATTTTAAGCCAGCCATTTCTGCCAAGATACTTGTATGGCCTGCTACAACGCAACCAACTTTTTTTGTTTCTATAAACCCACGTGTGGTTTCAACACCATTTATTTGATTATTAATAATTTTTAAACCTTTGACCTCACAATTTTCAATAATATCTATGCCGTAATTGCTACAAGCACGTGCAAACCCCCAAGCCACTGCATCGTGTCTTGCAATACCTGCACGTTTTTGAAAAGAAGCACCTAAAATTGGATAACGTAAATATGGACTGAAGTTTAAAATGGGACAAAGTTTTTTAATTTGATCAATATCTAAAATGTCTGAATCAATATTTTTTAAATTTAAAGCATAAACCCGTCTTTTTAATTGATAAAGATCATGTTCGCTATGGGCTAAGGTTAACAATCCTCGGGGGCTAAACATAATATTATAATTAAGTTCAGATCCCAATTTTTTCCATAACTTTAATGAAAACTCATATAAATCAGAACTTTCATTCAAGAGATAATTTGATCTTATTATAGTTGTATTACGGGCTGTATTACCTGATCCCAACCATGATCTTTCAAGAACGGCTATATTATGAATATTATGTTCTTTGGCAAGATAATAGGCTGTCGCAAGACCATGACCCCCGGCACCAATAATAATAACGTCATAAGATTTTTTTGGATCTGGTTTACGCCAAGCTTGGGGCCAATCTTTGTGCTTTTTAAAAGATTGACGGATAAGATTGAGAAAAGAATATTTAAACATACAAATTCATTCTAATCTTTTGTAAATAAAATGTATTTCATCTAATAAAAGATTAGAATGTTTATTCGTAAAAATCTATAGAATGTTAAATTATTTTTTGGATAGATTTTCTTCGACGAAATCCCAATTTAAAAGATGATCAAGAAAAGCCTGAATAAAATCAGGACGTTTGTTGCGATAATCAATATAATAGGCATGTTCCCAAACATCTAAAGTTAACAAGGGTTTTTGTCTATGAATTAAAGGCAGATCAGCATTGCTGGTTTGGGTAATTTTAAGGGTATCCCCATCTTGGACTAACCATGCCCAACCGCTACCAAATTGGGTTGTTGCAGCTTGTTTAAAAAGAGTACAAAATTGATCATAAGAGCCAAAGGCCTGATCAATTTTTTTACTAAGATCTAATGAAGGTTTCCCCCCACCTTTAGGTTTCATGCTATTCCAAAAAAATGTATGATTCCAAATTTGCGCTGCATTATTAAAAATACCACGTTGGCTTTGATTTTGTGCTGTGGTTTTAATAATTTCTTCTAAGGTTTTTGAAGCTAGAGGTGTATCTTTAATAAGATTATTGGTATTCGTTACATAAGTTGCATGGTGTTTACCGTAATGAAAACTTATAGTTTCTGCAGAAATATAAGGTTCTAGAGCGGATTCACTATAAGGCAATTTAGGCAGTTCAAAAGACATTGGATAATCCTTTCACTAAGGTAATAAATCTATTGATTAAATTTTGTAAGATTAGATATGTTTTTTTAATATTGTCTATATATTTTATGTACTATTAAATAATAAAACTATAACAATTTGAAAATAATATAAATTATCAATGATTTGTATTATGTATGTGTTAGCACATAATATACTAATATTAAAATGACTAATGGTGATTTTTATAATCGTAATATTGCGTTAATAATTTATAATGAATAGGTTTTTATAGGATGTTTTCTAATCTTTCAACCCGACTTAGTAAAGTTTTTGATCAGTTAACTAAACGTGGTCTTTTAAGTGAAAATGATGTTGATGCTGCATTAAGAGAAATTAGAATTGCTCTTTTAGAAGCCGATGTTGCTTTGTCTGTTGTTAAAAACTTTATACATAAGGTACGTGAAAAGGCCGTTGGAGAGGTTGTTTTAAAAAGTATTACGCCTGCCCAAATGGTGGTTAAAATTGTTTATGACCAATTGGTTGAAATGTTGGGGTCAGATCATCAAGTGCTTAATCTTAATGCACCAGCTCCTTTGGTCTTTTTGATGGTTGGATTACAGGGATCAGGTAAAACAACAACTAGTGCAAAAATTGGATATAGGTTTAAGAATCAACATAATAAAAAAGTTTTATTAGCTTCCTTGGACACACAACGTCCAGGAGCCCAGCATCAATTAGAAGTTCTTGGAGAACAAGCATCTTTAGCTACACTTCCTATAGTCCCAAATGAACAACCTTTAGCTATTACTAAACGTGCTTTTCATACAGCAAAAACAGAAGGATATGATTTGCTTATTCTCGATTCAGCAGGTCGCCTTCATATCGATCAATCTTTGATGGATGAAATTAAAGAAATTAAAAATTATGTAAATCCAATAGAAACATTGTTGGTTAGCGATTCGATGACGGGTCAAGATGCCGTTAATATTGCAACAAGCTTTCAAGAAAGTTTAGGTGTTACAGGTATTGTACTTACGAGAATCGATGGTGATGGACGTGGGGGGGCAGCATTGTCCATGCGTGAAGTAACCGGATGTCCTATTAAGCTTTTGGGTATAGGCGAAAAACTGGATGCTTTAGAAGATTTTCATCCTTCCCGTATAGCGAATCGAATTTTAGGTATGGGTGATATTGTAAGTCTTGTTGAAAAAGCATCTCAAAATATTGAACAAGAAGAGGCTGAAGAATTAGCCCGCAAAATGCAAAAGGGCCAATTTACTCTAGATGATATGGCAAAACAGCTTAAAACATTACAGAAAATGGGTGGAATGGGTAGCGTTATGGCCATGTTGCCGGGTATGGGTAAAATTCAAAAACAATTAAATGATGCAAAAGCCAAAATTGATGAAAAACAAATTCTACGCCAACACGCAATTATTACATCGATGACCAAAAAAGAACGAAAAATGCCTGATATTATTAAAGCATCTAGAAAACAAAGAATAGCAAAGGGTTCTGGTACTTCGGTACATGATGTTAATAAATTATTGAAACAGTATTATGATATGCAGCGAATGATGAAACAAGTTGGTAAATTAGGTCAAAAAGGCTTGCTAAGACACGGTCTCTCTGCTTTAGTACAAAGACCTAGATAGGAGATTCTTAAAAATGTTGGACCATATATCACTTGGTGTTAAAGATATAGAACGCAGTAGACAATTTTATGATGTTGTTTTAAAGACTTTAGGATATGAAAGATTAATGAATTTTCCAAATGCCTCGGGTTATGGTAAACCTGATCAGCCAGCTTTTTGGATAGGAGAAGGTGAACAAGGCAACATGGTAACAGTTGGATCTGGTGTTCACATCGCTTTTATTGCTGAGAGTAGACAAGCGGTTGATAATTTTTATAATGAAGCTATAAAAGCAAAAGCACAAGATAATGGTAAGCCAGGTCTTAGACCCCATTATCATCCCAATTATTATGGAGCTTTTGTTATTGACCTTGATGGCCATAAAATAGAGGCTGTGTGTCGTAAACCAGCTTAAGGAATTGAAAACAAAATTATTTAAGGAGTTTATATGTCGTTAAAAATAAGATTAGCGCGTCGAGGCGCA
>JAIBAD010000025.1 GCA_019695395.1 Alphaproteobacteria bacterium | reverse complement strand
CCAATTTGAAATGAAGTTACCTTTCCATCACCAAGAAGATACGATATTTTTTTCTCAATAATTTTAAATTCTTTTTTAGTAAAAGAATAAAAGGGTTTTATTTTTATTTTCCAATTATTTTTTTGCTTTTGATATGACCAAACAGCATGAACTTGTCCATCTTTTAAAATAACCGGTGAAATCCAACCTGCGGTACGATAAACATCCTTACGAAAGGATGAAGATAAAAATTGGTCCGTCTTTATATGAGCCAAAAGATAAGGATCAAATAAAGGCGTTACAGTAAGATGATTAGAAAGATCAACAGCTGTTCGATATTCTTTTTCATCTTTCTTAAATATAAATCCACAATAAGATCCAAAATTCACTAGCATTAATTCAGAAGCAATTTTTTGAAAGATATCTTGGGATTTTTTTACAGATAACCCTGTAAATTTACTGAAATCTTGATAAGATACAGGCCCATATTGTGCGATAAAACGTCGTACCATAAGAATAGATGCATCTTCCGGGTCTAAAATTTTTGATCTAATTTTTTCTGGCAATGCAGTAAAAAATATTTCTTGTTTATCCAAACTTAAAACCAAATCATGACACAACAAACCTTTAGCCGCCCCAAGTTTCATAATTCCACCCCAATTATGTTCAATCCATGGTTTAGCCCATGTCCCAAGTTTGGGAACCAAAACTTGGCTTAATTGTTTACGTGTATATGGCTTTGTATGAATTAAATCTATAATATGATCTAATAATTTATCAATTTGCTTTACTTTCAGATTATTTTGTTTGTACCAATTATAATAGGCAGGTACAAAAAATTGTCTTAATCCCACAATCATAGGAACATCTTCCGTAGATAAAAGATGCAGTGTCCCGCGTTGGGCCCACATTTTAACAAGGTGATTTTTTCTTAAATAATCAGTTGTAAAAACAGGATAAGAATTTTCAGACTGCCTTGTTTTCAATTGTAAAAAGGCGGCCGACATAACTTGGGCCTGGGCACCCATCATAGCTTCTATAATTTTTATTTCATCCATGGTTGGGTGTAACAAAAAATTCTTCTTAGCCCGAATTTTTAAAATATGGGATAAATCTAATTCAAGATTTTTTTTCATAACCACCAAAATAAAATAATTAGATCATATATTGTATAATTATTTTATAAAAAATAAAGCCTAAGAGATTTATATTCTCTTAGGCTTTATCATTTGTCTTACTAATTTAATTAGGCAGCTTTACCTTCAATTACTTTTTTTGTTGGTGTATCTGCGGTAATTTTAATAGTACGTGGTTTCGCTGTTTCAGGAATTTCACGAACCAATTTAATATGTAAAAGTCCATTACTTAAATTTGCATCTTCAACACGAATATAATCAGCTAATTCAAAACGTCTTTCAAAAGAACGACTTGCAATACCATGATAAAGATATTTTTTATCATCTTCAGATTTGTTTACAATCTTACCCGTTACAATAACAGAATTTTCTTTAACTGTAATTGTCAAATCTTCTTCTGAAAAACCTGCGACAGCCATAGTAATTTGGTAATTTTCATCACTAAGTTTTTCAATATTATAAGGTGGGTAAGAAAAATTATTATCATCAAGTCTGGTTGCCGTATCAAGTAGATTCCACATACGGTCAAATCCTATTGATGAGCGAAATAAAGGTGTTAAATCAAAGTTGCGCATAGCCATATCCTCCTTAAAGCAACATGGAATTAAAATTTTCCTTATAATCTAATATAAGGGGTTTCAAACTGTGAACCCAATTGGCATTCACATAATTTTATCTGGTAATCAATTTTTAAAATTCAAGAGAGTATTTAAATATTTTTTACATTTAAATATTATTCCACAAAAATGGGTGATAGACAGGTTTTGAATCATCTATAAAAGCCTGCTTCTTTTCTTTAATTCCCAACGCCAAATAACGAAAAGCATCAGCGGCGTGGGTTGTCCAATCACGTACAGGATTTGGATAAAAAATTTGTCTTTGATCATCCCATTGTTGCCGATAAAGTCTTAAAGCATTCAACCCTTTTGTACATTTTGTATCATCAAACCAACATCGCGGTAGAATAATCTTAGCGGCATTAATTCCATCTTCAAACGAAAGTTTTGGTATAATTTCTATTTTAATTCCATAAGATTTCAATGTTTCCAATCGACTCTTACCTGTACCTAATTCACGTACATTAATATCATGGGGTAAAAAATGTGTTCCATAATTATAAAGTGTTTTTTGGAAAAGTTTTTCTACATAATGATCTAGCCCAAAACCTGCGGCTTCATAATAATCTATTAATCTAATTTCGTTTCCTATTTGTTGATAAAACCAAATAGCCGTACTATCATTAATACCTAAATCCCAAGCCGTATGAACAGATAATAATGGATCATGATGAACTAGTGTAATTCTATTTTCTTTTTCTGCATTCTCAATAAGCTGACCGTAATAAGATCCCTTAATAGCAGCATCAAAACTACATTCAAATTCCTGGGCATAATGTTCAGGACGCATTGTTTTTTTTAAAACACCCAATTCAGAAGGTGATATAATATTAGTCAGGCTTACAGGTAAATAAGAACAAAACCAGGAAGAATCTTTTTTTGCATGTTGATAAAGATGATAAAAATTATTACGTCCCATGGGTGTTCCTATAAAGATAACCCATCCTTTTCTATCTATCAAAGTTGGTCTGATAATTTCGCTCCATAAACGGGGGTTAATCTGTGCATATTCATCAATAATAACACCATCTAAATAAATTCCGCGTAAACGATCAGGATTATCTGCACCATATAATTTGATTTGAGCATCATTATCAAAAATAATACTTAAATCTTTTTTATAAAACTTTACATTTATTATATCTTGCGAATAGTATTTTAAATAATCCCAGGCAATATCTTTAGCTTGAACGAAAAAAGGCGCAATATAAGCAAAACGAGGTTGAGGATACGCACAATATACAGCCGAATGAATAAGTTCATTAATACATGCAATTGTTTTTCCTGCACGTCTGTGGGCAATAACAATGGCAAATCTTTCTTGTCTATTGTGTAAAGATATAAAAGGTAATCTTGGATTATAACGTGATGATGGAAATTTTTTATTTAATGGTTGATTAAAAATAATTTCATTCATGATCAAACCCTTTATAATATAAAAAGCAGATTCGATTTAGAATCTGCTTTTTTATTTAAGAATTAATTTATACTATTATTTATTGAAGAGTTTCAAATTTACTATCAGGAATATTTTGTTCTAGGGGTACGCTTCGTTCATTTTCATTATCATTACTTCCATCTTTTTTATTCCAAAATTTTTCAATATGATTTTCATCATAGTCGATGTTAATACTTATTTTGTCCAATTCATTAATTAAAGCTACAGCTTTTGGTCCTGACGCAAACTCAATATTAAGAGAGCCATCTTTATAAAAGATTATTTTACCTTCTATACCAGCTGGCCCATAAACAACAATAATCGTTCCATCATCAAGGGTAATTACCGTATCTCCATTTTCGTAGGTGACATAAGTACCTTCATCAATTTCCCCTGATGATAAGGATGGTTGGTTTTTGTTCCCCCCTGGAACAGGTAAGGTTGTACGGATATATTGAGCTAATGATCCCACACTAAATTGTGCCATAACTGATCCTTGATTATCGCCCGCAATAACTATTCCTACTAAACTTCTATCTTGGTACCCATAAAAAATACCTGAACCAAAAGGATAAATACGGTAAAAAAATTTAAGATTTTGAACATCTTTATAAGAATGTCGTTCTTCCGAAGCTTCTTTGACAATTTGCAAGAGCGATGCATTTGTCTTTGATATAGCATCAAGATTAGGATGTGCCCATAATAACCCTATAAGTAAAATATTTAATCCAGCAATAATAAATATTTTCCAAATTAATTTAGATATAAAATAGTACAGTTTTGGGGATTTTGTCATTTTGCCCCCTTTCTACACTAATCAGTGCTTTTAATAATACTAACTTATAAAATCTTAAAAGATGATTAATAAAATATTATTTTTCCATAAAAAAACCCCTCTTGTTTTCACAAAAGGGGTTAATCAATAAAATGGCTACAAAATTAAAAAATTTGTGGCTCCGATGGGGTTCTTGTCACTTCTTCTTTTTGCGTTGATGCTTTATTTGACCCGTCATTATCATTGTATGTTGCAGGATCAAAATCTTCATTATTCTGTCCTTGTGATCTGGAACGTGAGAATATTAAGGTTTGTAATTCTGAAACAGTTTTTAAATAATCATCTAAACGATTTAATAATTTACCATTATCTCGTCCGCTTAAAACAACAGAACCATCAGGTTTAAGTTCAATATTAATATTGAACCCACCATCTCTAATTGTATAGGTTTTGCTTATTTCTTGATTGGTTGCCATATCACGGACAATGACAACCTGATCCCCATTATCATATTGAATAGTTTCTGTTGATTGACCCTTAACTGGGGTATCACCAATCTTGGTGGTTGACTTTACCTTGGGTGATTTTCCACCCACATTTTTTTCAGCAAATTCTACGGCTTTTTGGGCTAATCTTCCCGGTCTTAATTCACCAGCCAAGGTTTTAAACTCTGGTCTGTCTTTTAAATAGGTGTTTGTAATCCAACTTCCATCTTCATAAGTACGTGTTTCTTTTGTGTAAATTAAAATACCTCTTCTAAAATCTTCTTTTTTTTCGGTAAATTTAATAGGTTTTTCAGGTGTAGGTCCAGGTGACATTGGTCCTGATGGGGACGTGACAGAAGGACGATCTAAACTATTTAATTGATCTCTTGTATTAATAGCATCACATCGAAAAATTTTATTTTCTAAGCAATTCAATTCTGCGGCAAAAATAGGTTGAGTTTTAAAAAACATTGTTCCTACTATTATTAAAGCAAGAATAATGAATGAAATTTTTTTAGTATTGTGCATAATTATAAAAACATCCTGATTATTAAAAACATTATAATTTATCTCTATCATCTATAAACGATATAGTTTTTGTTATTATAATATTTTAGATTATTTATTGTGTATCATTTTATTTTATAGTTGAAAAAATGTAAATAACAAAAACAAACCATAAATATTACTATTGATTAATTTCCCTATATAATTCTAAAGTTTTTTTTAATAGCTCTTTTTCATAATGATTATTTAATTTTTTATCATAAACAATCACATCTAAAACTAAATTAAAAAGTTTAGGATCAAGGGCAGCTTTATCTGCCCATTTTTTATAACGTTTTACAATTTTTTGATCATTTTTATTCGAATTTTTCTTTGTATCTCTTACATAAAATGGATCCGACATTGCAACCATACTTTTTTTAGTTAATGTACGAAAAGCATGATCAATTTCATAGGCAGCTTTTTGTAATGATTTTTCCCATAATGACCATGGTACAGAATTTTCCCGTGTTTCATTTTTATTATATAGGTTTAAGTTATTTTTATAATGTAAAACGTCGTCATATAAATGTATTTTTTCCTGCATTATTTTGTGATTAGCTAGTAATTCATTATTGTGTATCATTATCTTCTCTCTTGATTAGAAAATTAATAATTATTGGGTAAAGCTGCCAAATCCGCGCTACTGGAAGAAAACACATAAGTTGGGGGTGATAAAACCTTCCATACAGTTTCTGATTGTATTAATGCATTTTGATCATCAGAAAATTGGCGTACTACCATTTTCTGTGCCCATTTTTTTTCTGCTTGATTAATTTTTTTCGACTGTAGATCAAGAGATTTTAGATATATTTTCTTTTCATGTATTTTTTTAGCGCAACTTCTTCTGGTATGAACCTTTCTGCAAGCCAAGTTTTTATTATAATCCCCGTTTTTCATCTATTATTCCCTTCTGTGTAATAGGATAAATCTTATTACCTATTATATATAATAGGACTATTTAATTTTGTCAATAGGATTTTTATAGTTTATTATTTTCTATTGATTTTTTTGGCTTATTTCCTTAGAATAAATATATTAAATAAGTTATTTCTTACCTATTTTTTATAGAATCGACACAAATGGATAAAATTCGTACCTTCCTAGAGCAAATGATTACAAAAAATGGATTTGATCTTGCCTATCTTTCAAAACAAATTGGAAAAAATCACGCTTATCTTCAACAATATTTTAAAAGAGGTGTCCCCAAATATCTTCCTGAAGATATACGTTATAAACTAGCCAAATTGTTAGGATGCGAAGAGCAAGATTTAAAACCTATTCATCTGACTGAATTAGAAAATTTTGATCCCAGCGAACAAAAATCTTCTTTAAAAACTTCAAAGAAACGTACAGCTTTTGGCAAAGAGAATTGGTTTAATAAACTTGTCTCCAATCAAGATTTACCAATTTATGGAACTGTAAAAGGGGGACTTGACCCTAATAGCATTGATTGGATATATCCAGCTTTGTGGGTTCCAATGCCGGACGAACTTAATAAAGTATCAGGTAGTTTTGGTCTTTTTATAACCGATCAAACGATGGAACCACGTTATTATCAAGGTGAAATTGTTTATTGTCATCCTCAACGCCCACTTACCAAAAATTGTTATGTGATTATTGTAACTAAAGAACAAAAAACATTGGTCCGACGCTTGATCAACCAAACAGCAGATACAATTGATGTAGCACAATTAAACCCTTATATTTTATCAACACTTACTATAGATGTGATTGACAAAATTTATAGAATAGTAGGATCAAGAGAATATTAGCATTTTATAAAAAGGATTTAAGCATTATCCGTTGGTATTTGATATTTTTTAAATAAAGGAATCTGAAGTAACATAAATAAAATTGTTAAACCAATTAATCCTAGAACTTTAAAATGTACCCAAAAATCTGTGCTTTGAGTACGCCAAACCAATTCATTTAATACTGCCATAGCTATAAAGAACAAAATAAATCTTTTGGTTAATTTATTCCATCCTTCCGCACTTAGGCTTAATCCCCCTCCTAAAACTGATTTAAGAAGAGGTTTTTTTAAAAATAATCCAATCGATAAAATAAGAGCAAAAAAGAGCTGCGCAATGGTTGGTTTCATTTTGATGAATATTTCATCATGAAGAAGCAAAGTTAACCCACCAAAAAAACTTACAATCAAAGCTGTTATAAGTGGTAATAGTGGTATACGTTTTTCAAAAATCCATGCCAAAACAACACCAATAATTGTAACTATAATTAAAACAGCTGTTGCTTCAAAAAGATTTTTTCGTATTAAATATAACGTAAAAAAAGCAATTAAGGGACCATATTCAACTAATGGCTTTAACCAAGACATGTTTTTATTTAAATGAGACATAATTATAGTGCCAATATGATATTAAATATTTGAACTTTATTTATAGCTATAATCTCTATCATCTTATATGGGTAAAAATTATAGTCGATTATAATTTGATTTTCATAACTTTATATAATATTTATTAACTTATTTCCATTATCTATTATTAAAAATTAAATATATTTATGCGTTGTTTTATTCTCATAATTTTTATTACTATATTGTCCGGCTTTATACAAGATGCTTGTGCTTCTCTTAAAGAAGCTTGGGCCTTTACTTATCAACAAGATTATAAGCAAGCTTTTATTGAATTTAAAAAATATGCCCAATTAGGTGACAAAACAGCCCAGAGAGCTCTTGGTTATTTTTATGAAAATGGGTTGGGAACGGAAAAAAATTTTCAAGAGGCATTTTCTTGGTATAAATTATCAGCAGAACAAGAAGATCTTTGGGGACAATATAACCTAGCTCTTCTTTATGAGCAGGGTAAAGGGCAAGCAAAAGATTATAGTCAGGCCCGTTTTTGGTATCAAAAAGCTGCCTATCATAATTATACACCTGCCCAATATGCTTTGGGTCTTTATTATGAACAAGGTAAAGGGGGTAAAAAAGATTTAATTTCAGCTTTATACTGGTACAGGCAAGCTTCTATCTATGGGTATGAACCAGCTTTAAAAAATTATAACAAGCTTCTAGTAAAATCGAATACTATGGTCCTTGAACATGAATCTCCCTTATCAATGGAAAAAAAACCCATACCAAAAGAACCCATTGTATCAAACAGTATCACAGCTGAAACTAATAAAATATCTGTCGATATAAAGCCTGCTTCCTCAAAAACATTAGAAGCTAAAAATATTGAAGAAAGTACATTTGCACCCATAAAAAATAATCTTATAGTTACTGATCAAAAGCAAGAAACGGGTTCTGATAATAAAAAATTGGCATCAAATTCAACAGATCGTAATGGTGAAGTGTCAGAAAAAACTAACGAACAAAAAACTGTACCAGAAATAAATAAGCCAACATTAGAAATTACCCATTCTACCGTCCAAGAAATTGCTGTACCAACAGAAAATCCAAAATCTGCTGCATCTGAAAATCAATCTATTGTAACAATGATCAAAACAGAACAGGAAACAGTAACATCAGAAAATAATTCTCCTCCTGTCCTAGAGACAAAAGAAATAAATTCTAAAGCACTTATAGAAAACGCACCGGATATTGCTCATTCTCCTGCTGATCAAAATAATTCCCCATCTATAAATGAGATATCTTCGGTTAAATCAGAACCCGTTGCATCAGCATCCCCTGTTGATCAAGAAAATACTTTGCCCAAGGCAAAGGATAAACTAAATGAAACAAAAAACCAACCATCCAATTCACAAAATGTTGCTGCAACAAATTCATCTGATTCTGAAAATTTGTTATTACTTTCTTCTTATAAGTGTGAACCGTATAATCAAACTTTAACGGCACAAAAAAGAATAATGATGTATCAAACACCTGTCATTGGAAGCACAAAATTAGGATATATCCCACAACATACTACTGTAACACTCAACAAAAAATGTTCTTATAATAACGAAGTTTTTTTTGCCGTTATAAATAACGAAAACCAAGTCGTTTATATCCAATCAACTTCTATGGATTAATGTTATTTTTACCTTTAATCATTTGAATAATTGCAGAAAAATCTTTCATACCATTTCCATTATTACAAAAAAGCGCATAAAGAGATGTAGCTTCCGCCCCCAAAGGAATAGCAGCAAGATTTGATTGAGCTGCTTGTGTTGCCAATCTTAAATCTTTATACATCATATTGGCTGTAAAACCAGGTTCAAAATTATGATTTGATGGTGCAGTTGGTACTAATTCGGGTTCTGGACAATAGCTGGTTAAGGACCAACATTGACCTGATGCATGGGCACTTACATCAAATAAAGTTTTGGTTGATACACCCAATTTTTCTGCCAAAGCAAAACCTTCAGCAACAGAAAGCATTTGAATAGCTAACATCATGTTATTACAGATTTTTACAGCTTGGCCATTGCCTGACGATCCAGCATGAATAATAGATTTTCCCATAATTTTTAAAATTGGTTCTGCTTTTTTAAATGCTTCTAGGGGACCACCAACCATAAACGTCAATGTTGCTTTTTCAGCACCCGTTACACCGCCCGACACAGGGGCATCAACCATTAATATCTTTTTTTGTGCGGCTTCCTCTGCAATCATTCTTGCTGTTTCGACATCAATCGTCGAACAATCAATCAATAAAGTTCCAGATTGAATAATGGGCAGTAAATGTTGATAAACCTCTTTAACCTCTTTACCTGACGGTAACATAGTAATCATAACATCAATATGGTCAGGAATTTGTTTTAATGAAGATACAGCCTCCCCACCTAAAGAGGCAGCTTTAGAAACATTTTGATCCATCACATCATAAATTTTTACTTTAAAACCAGCTTTAATCAAATTATGGGCCATTGGTAAGCCCATATGACCTAATCCAATAAAACCTATATTTTGTTTGGTCATGTTATTCCCCTTTTAAAATTAATTAAAAATTAAATCCTGATCACCTAGAGAAAGAAAAGCATCTTCAATATTTAATTCTTCTGCAACACTTGATAATGCTGCCGGACGCCAGCGTGGTCTTTGATCTTTATCAATTAATATGGCACGCACACCTTCAAAAAAATCATTTTGCTTCATACAATATTGGCTAAGTCTATATTCCATTTTTAAAACTTCATCAAAATCAAACTTGGCCCCATAACGAAGTTGCCTGAAAGTCAGTTCTAGGGAAGTTGGTGATTTTGTAAAAAGCGTTTGATAGGTTTGCTGTGCCCAATCATTCTGGGCAGACACTAAACTATTAAGAATATCAATGACAGAAGAATGTCCAAAATGGTGGTTAATTGCGGCGTAATCTTCATTTAATTTTGATTGGCCTGGGTTTTGATGAAATTTTGATAAAATTTCTGATACATCACGCGGCCTTGATTTAAATGATAAGTGCGATAATTCTTGAATAAGATTTTCATATTTTGTCTCATTTATATAATGCGTTGCAAGACCCGCAAAATAACAATCAGCTGAACCAATTTTATTACCGGTTAACCCTAAATACATTCCAATTTGTCCGTGCAATCTTGGTAAAAAATATCCCCCTCCCACATCAGGAAAAAAACCAATAGATGTTTCAGGCATTGCAAAAATTGTTTTTTCACCAGCAACACGGAAATGCCCATGAATTGAAAGGCCAGCCCCACCACCCATGGTAATCCCATTAATTAAAGCAATAAAAGGTTTTGGATAAAGATGGATCGTACGATTAAGCTTATATTCATCAGAGTAAAAATCTTTTAAAAGTTTTGGATTAGTGTCGCGTGCTTCATATATTGATTTTATATCCCCACCTGCGCAAAAGGCCCGGTCACCCGCACCCTTAAAAAGAACCACCGCAATATTTTTATCATGTGCCCATTGATTTAAATAATCTTGGATGGGTTTAATCATGGAATGATTTAAGGCATTAAGGGCTTTGGGGCGATTTAAAGTTAAAATAGCCACACTGCCTTGATAATCGACAGTAATTTCAGATTCACTCATCATATAACCTTATTCTGCTAAAAGATGTCGGGCAATAATGACCCGCATAATTTCATTTGTTCCCTCAAGGATCCGATGAACACGTGTATCACGCAAATATCGCTCCACAGGAAAATCTTGAAGATATCCATATCCCCCATGGAGTTGTAAAGCTTCATCACAGATTTTAAATCCTGTATCTGTCGCAAAACGTTTGGCCATAGCACAGTGAACCGTAGCATCTGGATGTTTATTATCTAGCATAAAGGCTGCCTTTCGTAACATCAAACGCGATGCTTCCAGTTCCGTTGCCATATCAGCCAATCTGAACTGTAGCGCTTGGAATGACGTTAAAGGTTGATTAAATTGTTTTCTTTCTTTCATATATTGGGATGTCATCTCTAAACAAAAACGTGCCCCACCCACAGAACATGCCCCGATATTAAGTCTGCCACCATCAAGACCGCGCATTGCTAATTTGAACCCAGACCCTTCCACACCCAAACGATTACGTACAGGTATCTTACAATTTTCCATAAAAACCATAGAGGTTGGTTGGCTGTTCCACCCTAATTTATGTTCAGACTTACCGAAAGAAAGGCCTGGTGTTCCTTTTTCAACGATAAAAGCGCTAACCCCTTTGGGACCTGCTGCACCTGTTCTTGCCATTACCACATAAACATCACTTGTACCACCTCCGGAAATAAATGCTTTGGTTCCATCTAAAACATAATCATCTCCAACAAGACGTGCCTGGGTTGATAGGGAACCCGCATCTGACCCTGATCCGGGTTCAGTTAAACAATAACTTCCTAAACGATCCATAGTTAACATTGATGGAAGCCAGGTTGATCTTTGCTGATCATTACCAGCTGTATCAATCATCCAACATACCATATTATGAATGGATAAATAAGCAGCCGTTGAAACACATCCCGAGGAAAGTTCTTCAAAAATAAGAACCGCCGTTTGGCGATCAAGGCCTGCCCCCCCTATGTCTTCTTGAACATAAATACCAGCTAGTCCTAAAGTTGCAGCTTTTTTTAAACATTCGACAGGAAAAAATTTTTCCTTGTCCCATAATGCTGCATGGGGTTGCATTTCTTCAACAGCGAAATTGCGTGCCATCGTTTGAATGGCTTGTTGTTCATCGGTAAGTTCAAAATTTAACAAGGATTATTCCCCCTTTAATCTTTTTAACATAACATAGAGCTACCATTTTGCTTTAACATTAGGCAAGATTAATAAAAATAATTTAAATATAATTATACCATTTATAAAAGTTCGCAATAATTGATACATCTTTCTGATTCCAAAGATTTAATTGCCTATCTTGCAGCGCCGGATTATGAACATACTCTTGAAGGTGAACTTGATCATATTATTACAAGATATGGTAGACTTTTTCTTTGTTCCTCCCAAAAAATATCCCCTGTTTGGGCTATAAATACTTGGTATAATCCTATTTTTTTAGAAATTGATTCTATTAAACATGCAGGGCGATTATTAAAATCTATTCAACGTAATTGGGCTGGATACCAGTTTCATCTTTTTAGACGCGCTAAATTAATTGAAGACCATCTCCCTGTTATTAAGTTTAAACCTTGGCCCTTTCCATTCAAATTACCCACAGCACCTTTAGGCTCATGGTGTTTAATTGAACCTGACCTTATTCTTGCTGCATCACAATGTTCAAGCCCTTTTCCCCATGGTGAAATACATTTTGTTGAAAATAAAAACGAGCCACCAAGCCGGGCTTATTTAAAATTGTGGGAAATTTTTTCAAAATTACAAATTTGGCCAAAGATCAAGGAAAAATGTATTGATTTTGGTAGCAGTCCTGGAAGCTGGAGCTGGGTTTTAGCAAAACTAGGCACCGAGGTGATAAGTATTGATAAAGCACCCCTTGTCCCCAATATATCGAAAATGTCTAATATTAATTACATTAATGCAAGTGCCTTTTCAATCCAACCCAAAGATATTGGGCCTGTAGATTGGATATTTGCCGATATTGCCTGCTACCCTGAACGTTTATTCAAACTTGTTACTTTATGGCTCGAATCAGGTTTATGTCAGAGATTTATTTGTACAATTAAATTCCAAGGAAAAGATAATTACGACATTATCAAAAAATTCCAAGCGATTCCCCATAGCACAACAAGTCATTTATTCCATAATAAACACGAAGCAACCTGGGTTTATCTAAAAGAATAAAATTTTATTTAATAAATTTAACTATTAAAAAAATTGATTAACTTGCCAATTTTTTTTGAGCTTCTATTTCCGCTGCCTTTTTTTCAATCAAATCGGCAAGATGATCAACGATACCTTCTTCTTTTAATCGATGATGGGGTACCCCTGCAATATAAACCTGGTGCGTACCATTTCCACCACCAGTGAATCCTATATCTGTTTCCCTTGCTTCACCTGGTCCATTCACAACACATCCAATCACCGATACAGTCATCGGTGTTGTAATATGGGCAATACGCTGCTCTAATGCCTCAACAGTTTTAATAACTTGAAATTGTTGGCGTGCACAAGATGGGCATGAAATTAAAGTGACCCCGCGTCTACGTAAACCCAAACTTTTAAGCATTTCATAACCAACCGCAACTTCTTCAACAGGATCTGCGGAAAGGGATATACGTATCGTATCCCCAATACCTGCCCATAATAAACTGCCAATACCAATTGATGATTTAACTGTCCCACTTCGCAATGCTCCTGCTTCAGTAATACCAAGATGCAATGGATAATCACATGCATCGGCAAGCTGCTGATACGCAGCAACGGCCAAAAATACATCTGATGCTTTACAGCTAATTTTGGTTTCAAAAAAATCATGATCTTCTAAAATACGTATATGGTTAAGAGCACTTTCAACCATTGCTTCTGGACAAGGTTCACCATATTTTTCTAATAATTCACGTTCCAGTGATCCAGCATTAACCCCAATGCGAATAGAGCATTGATGATCTTTGGCGGCTTTGACAACTTCCCGGACGCGGTCTGCGGATCCAATATTTCCTGGATTTATTCTAAGACATGCAGCACCTGCTTCTGCTGCTTCAATACCGCGTTTATAATGAAAATGTATATCGGCTACAATCGGCACAGAAACTTGTTTAACAATTTCTTTCAAGGCAGCAGTAGATTCTTCATCCGGACAAGAAACACGCACAATATCAGCGCCAGCTTTTTCAAGACCATGAATTTGATCCACGGTCGCTTTAACATCTGTTGTTAAAGTATTGGTCATAGATTGTACAGCAATAGGCGCATCCCCACCAACAGGCACCTTTCCTACATATATTTGCCGACATTGACGACGATGAATATCACGATAAGGTCTTACACTGCTCATTTAGAATTATTACCTATTGAAAAATGGATGTTTTAATAAATTAATTAATTAATATATTACAAATTCATTATCAGTTAAATTTAATAAATTAATACATATTATCCTAAAAAATTCAACCCTTATTCACGACAATCCATAGGAAGCTGCCAAATAATACCAGGTTCTTCTCTACGTAAAGTCTTAATAAAATTATATAATTTGTCTTGAATGGTGGGCAGATCAAACATCATAAGATTATAGTGATCATTACCTACATGGGAAGATAAACCTATTAATTTATAAAGGTTCGGACCAATTTTGTTAATCATATTAATCGATTTTTGATTATTGACTGTGAAAGAAATTTTATATCCTTGATGATAAGCATATACTAAAAGTGCCGCCCACAACGCACCCACCAAAGCTTTTCCACGATAAGGTTTTTCTAGATATGCCCAATCCCCTTCTAAAAGATTATCCCTTGTAATGTCAAAATATCCCGTTAATTTTTGTAAATTAAAACGATCCCAAATATCAGGAAAAATCTGTTCAAATATAAAAGGTTTTGAATAAGCCCGCAGCAAACTAACCATACCTACAATTGATTTTTTGCAATTATTTTCTATTTCAAAAACAGCAAAATAGCTATGTTCAAAACTATTTTCCATAATGCCGAATGGATCATCTATTTCAGTACTAAAAAGCATTTGAAGACGGCGAATAGATACTTCATCTTCTGCTTTAGCTAGCCTTATAATACCTTGGGTCATATATTTCTCGGAATCTTAGAATTAAATTTGGGATAGTATCGAAATATTTTGGATTTATATTAAAAACAATTATACAAATTTCAAATTGATTCATTAAAAATACATTTATTATTGATTTATAGCCAATAATTTGCTATATATTGTGCCTTTAATTATTCAACCAAAGCTATATTATTTTATCTCATTAAAATCTGTAGTTTAGATTAAGGGGTTTCATTGTGAGTATACCATTAATTCAACAACTTCGTGTAGGCGGATATATTTTAAAACAACGGCTTCGGGGCAATAAACATTACCCTCTTGTCCTTATGTTAGAACCATTATTTCGTTGTAATCTTGCCTGTTCAGGATGTGGAAAGATTGATTACCCTGATGAAATTCTGAACAAAAGACTTTCTGTCCAAGAATGTTTGCAAGCTGTTGATGAATGTGGCGCCCCTATTGTATCTATCCCTGGGGGTGAACCTTTGCTTCATAAAGAAATGGGAGAGATTGTTGAAGGAATAGTTGCACGTAAAAAGTTTGTTTATCTATGTACCAATGCCCTTTTACTTGAAAAAAAGATCCATCTTTTTAAACCCAGCCCTTATCTTACTTTTTCAATCCATCTTGATGGGTTAAAAGAAGAGCATGATAAATCTGTATGCCAAGATGGTGTTTTTGATAAATGTGTGAGTGCTATCAAATTAGCCAAAGATAAAGGGTTTAGGGTTAATGTGAATTGTACTTTATTTAACAATGCCCAGCCTGATAGAGTCACAGCATTTTTTGATTGGTGCCGTGATAATAAAGTAGATGGTATTACCGTATCACCCGGTTATGCCTATGAACGTGCCCCAGATCAAGCACATTTTCTTAACCGTAAACAAACTAAAGAGCTTTTCCGTTCTATCCTTAAGGATGCAAAAGCCAAAAAATGGGAATTTTCGCAATCAACCTTGTTTTTAGATTTTCTTGCAGGTAATCAATCATATCATTGTACACCTTGGAGTAACCCAACCAGAAACGTATTTGGTTGGCAAAGACCATGTTATTTATTGGGTGAAGGATTTACCAAAAGTTTTAAAGAATTAATGACAACAACAGAATGGTCACAATATGGTACCGGTAATTATGAAAAATGTGCCGATTGTATGGTTCATTGCGGATATGAAGGATCAGCTATTGAGGATACTGTAAGCAAACCTTGGAAAGCTTTGCTTGTGAAACTTAAAGGGTTTAACACAACAAAACCTATGGTACCTGAAATTTCAATGGTTAACCAACGAGCTGCTGAATGGGTATTTGAAAATAACGTTACTGAATTTTTAACTCATACCCACAAAGATGCTAAACCAGCAGCATCATTGCAATCCACAAGTGATGGGAAGACATCGAGCAACGCGGCGTAATTGCTTTATTGCTTTAAAAAAATTTATCCCTAATTTAGCCATATTATAAATGCTGGTAGGCTCGACCATTATACCTTTGAACAAAGGTATAATGGTGATTGTTCCATCTTGCTGCATGGCCTTTATAATAAAACTAGGCATTTGATCATTATACGTATCAATAATAACACGAATGACTAAAAATGGCAGTTTTGCTTGTTGAGCAACCCGAGCCACATGATGACTTTCCATATCCACACATGACACATTAAATATATCATGCATAGATTTTTTTTGTTCGACTGATATTAAAGGAATATCACTACCTAAAAGTTTATTTTGTTTTATAGATAGATTATTTACCGATAAATAACGAACAATGTTTTGATGCCAAATGTAATCAGTAGTAAACATATCATTTTTTGTTAGCACTTGATCAGGAATAATAATATCACCTGATTTTATTTCTGGGGTAAGCCCACCTGCCAAACCAAAACTAAGCAAACCTTTGGCACCTTGTTCAACTAAATCCCAAGCAAGTTTTTCGGTAATTTTTTTATTACCAACTGCGGTTTTAATAAAAGTTGGTTCCTTTCCTGATTTGTATAAAATTTTTGCTTCACTTAAAAGACCGGTAATAATACCTATCATAATAAATTTCTATTTTTAAATTTCTTGGGGTGGAAAATATAAATGTACCGTTGTTCCTTGATCAGGATTACTATCAATTTCTAAACGCCCCCCATGTTGCTCAATAAGTAATTTGACCATAGGCAAACCTAATCCTGTTCCTTGTTGTGTACGTGTTAATTGGTTTTCTACCTGACCAAAGGGTTCTAAAGCTGTTTGAATTTGCTCTGGTGACATACCAATACCGGTATCAGAGACAGTAGCCACAACCCAATTATCAGCAGTTTTATCAAAACGTAATGAAACTGATCCACCACTATGGGTAAACTTACAACTATTTGATAATAAATTTACGATCATTTGTTTAACAGCTCTTAAATCAGCATAAACAGTTGTAACATCTTTAGGTTCTTCATAATGAAGATTTATATCTTTTTCTCTAGCTAAACCTTCAACCAAAAGTAAACATGATTTTGCCGCTTTATCAACATCAATAATCTCTTTAAATAATTCCATTTTCTTAGCTTCAATTTTAGAAATATCTAAAATATCATTAATTAATGAAAGAAGATGAACCCCACTATTATGGATATCTAAAGCATAAGAAACATATTTCTTTTGAAGAATTTCACCAAACAGTTCTTTAGAAATAATTTCGGAAAATCCGATAATTGCATTTAAGGGCGTTCTTAATTCATGACTTACCAAAGCTAAAAATTCAGATTTAGCACGGTTTGCTGTTTCTGCTCTTTCACGTTCATGAATAGCTTCATCTCTTGCTTGCGCTAGTGCTGCTTCGGTTCTTTTTCTTGCAGTAATGTTACGAAAAAACCAAACATGCCCATAATCTGTATTATCTGAACCTATCAAACTAGTTGCATAACGTTCTAAAAAACGCCCGTCACTTAAAATCAATTCATCCGCTTGTTCATAAACAGGTCTTTTAAAAGATAAATCATAAAGAGGGTGGAGCTCCGTATTAATTAACTGGTCTTTCATAATATCGGCAATTTTTTCTTCAGGCACATTGTCTAGTAATTTATTATCCAATCTCCATATTTCAACAAATCGTAAATTATATGAAAGCACTTTACGGTCAGGTCCAATAACCAAAATACCATCCAAAGATGCATCTTGTTGGACTTGCAACAAAAGGTTACGTTGTGCCAAATAATGATCACGTTGAACCAATTCTCTATCGCGATTTGATAATTCTATGACTAGTTCTTTAAGAGATTGCTGTTTGGATAATAAAAAGAATGATAAAAACCCTACAACCAAGGCTATGAAACTTCCCATCATACGACGGAACCATTTATTAGGTGAGGTTTTTGGCCACCCTTCCCTTGGTATTGCTGCCATTTGCCAAGATCCGCTAGGCAAATTAATTTTAGTTAAAACAGGATTTTCTAGAAAAACGCGACTATCACCAATAAAAATACCTGTATTTTCTCCCTGGATACTGACACCACGAATAGCCACATTTAATTGATCTGCAGCTTCTGATAAATTAATCTCAGCTAATAATGTAGAATATTTAACATTAATAATAATTTGACCCCAGTATGTTTGGGCTTGAAAATTTGATCCATTACCTCTTACATAAACTGGCATCCAAGAAAAAATACTTTTTTCATTATTCTGGAATTCAAAAGGTTCTGATACCACTGTATGCCCTGAAACCATAGCTTGTTGAAAATATTCCCTTTGTTTAGGCATATTAGTAACATCAAGATTAATAATATTATGATTTTCGGGTCTAGGAAACGCATCAATTATTTTACTACCTTTAACCAAATAAATTTGAAAGTTAATTGGACTTCGTGCATACATATCTCTGGCAAATGCTTGAAATTCTTCAGATTCAATATCATTATGCACTGCAATTTGCGTGTTTAAACTTGCTGCCAACCAAAGCGTACTATTAATAGAACTTTCTAGTCGTGCTCTTAATAATCCTGCCAAATTAAGAATTCTGCTTCGCTCAGACTGGATAAAACGGGCTGTATCAAGATGCTCAATAATAATTAAACCCGTTAAAATAATGAGCACGGAAATAGCTGCAGCAATAAAGGGTAAAACACGGCCTAACATACTTAAATCCAATATATCAATAACATAATATTATCTTTAAAACTAATTCCTTAATTTATAGTTAAATCTTAATATTACACTATTACATTCCATACATTGGCTTCTTCGAATTTGTTTTTTGTAAAGTTCTATAGCGTGCTAATGCCCATAATGGAAAATATTGTGAATATCCATGATATCTTAAATAAAAAACTCTGGGGAAACCAACAGCTGTAAACCATTTTTCTTCCCATCCACCTTCTGGAGTTTGATTGCGAATTAAATAATTAATACCCTTAATAACTTCTGGATAGTCAACATGACCACAAGCCATCAAAGCCATTACAGCCCATGCCGTCTGTGATGCTGTACTTGCTTTACACACAAAACGTTTTTCCAACCAATAGGTTCCACCATCTTCACCCCATCCACCATCTTCATTTTGTCTTGATAACAACCATGCGACAGATTTTTTAATATAGGGTTTATTCATATCTTCGCCAACAATATTAAGCGCACATAATACCGACCAAGTTCCATATATATAATTGGTTCCCCAACGTCCAAACCATGATCCATCTTCTTCTTGTTCTGATTTAAGATATTCAACAGCTTTTCTTACTTTTTTATCTTTTAATCCATAACCAAGCTGGGCCAGCATACTTACACAGCGTGCACTTACATCAACTGTTGGTGGGTCCAATAAAGCACCATGGTCGGCAAAAGGTATATTATTTAAATAATAATATGTGTTATCAATATCAAAAGCACCCCATCCACCATTTTTAGATTGCATACCCAAAATCCAATCTTTTGCTCTTTCAACGACGGGATGGTAGAGTTTACTATCTAATCTATTTAAAATCATCGCGACAACTGCAGTATCATCCACATCTGGATAATGGGGATTATTATATTGAAAGGCCCATCCACCAGGTTTTACATGAGGTCTTTTAAGAGACCAATCCCCATATAAATCTGTTATTTGACGGTCTTTTAGCCAGTCTGCCCCCTTAAGCATAAGATTATAATCACTAACCTCTCCAGTTTCTGCTAAAGCATGCAATGCTAATCCCGTGTCCCACACAGGAGAAAGACATGGTTGACAATATTGATCTTTACCTTCTTCAGGAATCGTTAGCAATTTTAAAACAGCTTCCTTAGCATTAACAAAATCTGGGTGATTTTTAGGATAATCTAACTGGTCCATCATCATAACAACATTAGCCATAGCTGGAAAAATTGCTCCCAACCCATCTTCACCATTTAGACGTTCTGTTATCCATTTAATACATTTATTAATAGCTTTTTTGCGCAAAATTTTAGGAAAAAATGGTTCAACAATTTTTAAGCATTTATCAATAAAAAGAAAAAAACTTCCCCACCATGATCCTGTTACATTCGTTAAATATTTTTTATGTTTATGAGGTGCCTGAAGAAATAGTTCATCAATTTTAACACGTCTTGGATTTCTTGCACGTGGTTTTAAGGCCATAAGAACTAATAAAGGTACAACAACCGTGCGCGACCAATAAGCAATTTTACTGATATGAAAAGGAAACCATCTTGGCAATAAAATAACTTCAACAGGCATTGATGGAACAGCACGCCATGGAACTTGACCAAAAATTGCCAGAGCAATTCTTGTAAATACATTACTGGAGGCAGCCCCCCCATGTTCAAGTATAGCAAGACGAGCTTTTTTCATATGTGCTTCATTGGGGTCATCACCAACCAATCTCAATGCTAAATAAGCTTTTACACTTGCACTTAAGTCAAAATCACCCCCATAAAATAAAGGCCAACCGCCATGCATACCTTGAATATTACGTAAATAATTTGCTAATCTTTTTTCTGTTTCTTGATCAATTTCATCAAGAAAATGTTCTAACATAATATATTCGGCAGGAATTGTAGCATCAGCTTCTAATTCATAAAGCCAATGCCCATCAGAATGCTGTTTTTGTTTTAGATAATGTCTCGCTTTATTTATAACCTGATCAAGTTGTATATCAAATTTTGTATATCTTACTTGATGATTATTTTGCTGCCCGTGCATAAAGATTACCCATAAATTATAATACGTTACAAATACTTAATATAATAAATTAAGACTGTACATTATTAGTTAAAAAAATAAACATTTTTATTATTTTTTACAAAGTTCTTGTACAGCTAAAACACCTGAATAAACAGCCCCTTCAATCGTTGCAGGTAATTGTGTATTAATCCAATCTCCAGCTAAAAAAGTATTAGATAAAAAAATAGAAGGATTCGGTCTTTTGGAAATATTTAAAGGTGTTTGTAGAAAAGTTGCCCGCTTTTCACGAATAATGCGTATTGTTGGGATAAAATCTGCAGGTAAAATATATTGAAATTCCACATTCAATGTTTTTTTCATTTCTGGCCAAACTAAAGTAGATAATTCATCATCTGATAAATTCAATAAAGAATCAGCGGCACTAATCGTAATCGAAAGAATATTGTGGCGACAAAAAACCCATTGGCTATAACTATTTATTAATCCTATGATTTTTACTTCCCCAACATTATTTAATGGTTTAGGTAAAATCATATGAATATTAATAATTGATCGATACTCCTTGGGTACATCTAACGCAGGAATAATTTTTGTCAAAGCAAAAGGAGGTAAAGCAAATATAACTTTATCATCTTGGGCTAAAGTAATTTGCTCATTTCCAAAATATAAATCTGAAATTTTTGTATTTCTAGATTCTATTCTTTTTAAAGATGCATGATAATGAATTGGTATATTTTTGTTCTTTAAAAATTTAAGTGCTGGTTCAATAAGTGCATGAGAAAGACCTTGATAGGCTAAAAAAGGTTGATAGGCATCTTTACCATTAAAAAAAACCTTTTTTAAAACATTTACAAATAAAATAGCAGATGCTTCATCAAGATGTGCATTCATAATTGCCAAGCATAAAGGTTCCCAAAAATTTTTTGTGAATGCATTGTTTAAGGGTAAATAGGAATGAAGTGTTTTTTTATGGTTAGCTTTTAGTAATTTTAAAATTTGATAATAGCTGGCAAGATCTTGTCCCGGGATATGATATTTTTTTTCAATTAAATTATAAGGAAAAAAACTTTTTTTTGGGTGTACTAGCCATCTATGATTATTTTTCAAATCAATAAAAGGAATTGCGGGATTTGAAGGTGAAAAAAAACCAGACGAGATATCATCTGGATTAACAAAATTTAGGAATCTAAATAAATATTTATTAGCTCCTAGAATCAAATGATTACCATTATCAATTTCGCAGCCTAAAATTGAATCATAAAATGAACGGCATCTGCCACCAGCATGATCTGATGTTTCATAAAGAGCAATTTGAAAATTTGTATGCTGAGATAATTCAACAGCAGCTGATAAACCAGCCAAACCTGCACCTATAATATGCACAGTTGCCATTAATCATCCAACCTATTAAAGAAAACTATAACGTAAAATAAGGACAATTTTATTAAATTTGGAAATTTTTACCGGTACGGTACAATTTTTCCATCCCCTATCAATAAGTTTAAATAAAATTTTATTATAATACGCAGAAATTAATCGAATAGGCTTCGTTAAAGTACGCGGGCAAGAATTAGTAAGGTGATTGGCCTCTTTAAAATGTTGTTCTGCTACAAAAGCTAGTTTTCTACATACATTATTAATATTTGGATGGGCTAGAATTTTTTGTGGTGACATGTCCTTAATACCATATTCATTCAATAGTTCTTCAGGAAGATACAAACGTTCTCGCTGCATATCCTCATCCAAATCACGCAAAATATTTGTCAATTGTAAAGCACGTCCCAAATGGAAAGATATCAAATCACCTATTTTTTCCTCCAGCCCAAAAACTTTTATACAAAGCATGCCAACAGCACTTGCCACACGTGCACAATAAAGATCTAATTCATCCATAGTTGGTCTACATATAGGTTTATCAATATCCATTTCCATACCATCAATAATTGCTTCAAAATTTTCTTGTCTTAAAGAGAATTTTTTACAAGCTAAAGATAATCCTTGGATAATAGGGTTGTTTGGATTAATTTTATTATTAAAAAGATCTTTAATTTCTTGACGCCATATATTAAGTGAGTGCAATTTTTCGGAATTGCTTGCCCCATCTTGATCAGCAATATCATCAATAATACGACAAAAAGAATAAATGGCATACATAGCATCACGCTTTTCTTGGGAGAGCAACCTCATAGCCCAATAAAAACTCGTTTTTGATTTTGTTACTAAAACACGATTTGCTTCAGAAAAATTATCGACATGAGACATTTGGATTTACTTACTTAATACTGATTTACAAAATATTGGATGACGATTGAACACCACCTTTAATCCTGTTTTTCCATACCCCACCTTTACCTTGATAATGACGCCTGGCCGAATCCAATGTCATGAGCATATAAAGAAAAGCTGCAAAAGGTAATGTTAAAGTTGTTAATAGATTAATTTTATAAAGTTTTAAAGTAGGAAGGTAAGAACCCAACATCATAATCAAGGTTAAGATATTTAAAATAATCAAGAATTTATTATGACCGACTACCCCTAATATTAAAGAAAAAACTGGTATCATATAAGTCAAAATCATACCTAAAGAGGTCATTAATAATAAAAAATAAGAATAATTTAACTGGGTAAAAGCTGTACGTGCAACCATAGACCATACACCAGAAAGCCCATCATAAGGGCGGATAGCACAAGTTCGATCAGATAAACCAAGCCATATTTTAAAATGTTTTTTTACCTTGCCGGCAAGCGCACAATCATCAATCAAGCAAGAAGCGATAGATCCCAATCCACCAATTTTAATTAAGGCCTCTTGTTTAATTAGGACACATCCCCCTGCAGCTGCAGCTATATTTTTTTTACTATTATTGACATGAGCAAAAGGATAAAGTTTTTGGAAAAAAAATATAAAGGCTGGTATAGTTATTTTTTCTATCCATGATAGACACGGCAACTTAACCATTAAGGAAGTTAACCCTAAATTATTTTGCGCTGCCTTAATTACTAATTCTTTTAAATTTGTAGAATGATGTACGATATCTGCATCGGTTAAAAGCATATAATCTACTTCATAATGTTGTTGGACATAATCTATACCTTGAGACAAGGCCCATAATTTACCCGTCCAATTGACAGGTAAACTTTTATTATGAAGAACTATTAAACGTTTTTGTTGGCCAATGCTTACAGCTGCTTCTTGTGCTTTTCTTACAGTCTGATCTTGACTGTCATCATCAACTAAAATTACTGGAAACGCATTTTCATAATCTTGCTGTAATAAAGAGGTAATGCTAGAACCAATCACATCTTGTTCGTTGCGTGCAGGAATAATAACAGCAATTTTAGGATTTTGTGGCAATTTGATATCACTCGTCGTTTTGATTTTTTGATTACATAACCAAAAAAAACCACGAAAAAATATCAAATAAAACCAGATACAAAAGCTAATAAAAGAAACAATACTAACAAATAATATAATACCATTCATTGCTAGATCTATCAGCTTTCAAACTAAGCTTGGGCCATCTTTTCTACATGCATATGACCTAAAGCTTCACGTGCTTTTTGTACAATATGTGATGCCCTTAACCCTGCTTCATCATATTGTTTTTCTGGTGAATTATGCTCTTGAAAAATATCTGGCAATGTCATGGTTCGGACTTTAAGCCCATGATCCAATATTCCCTTATCAGCCAAGAAATGAAGAACCAACGCACCAAATCCACATTTTGAACCTTCTTCAATTGTAATAAGCACTTCGTGTTCTTTGGCTAATCTTGCAATAAGTTCTTCATCCAAAGGTTTAGCAAATCTTGCATCAGCAACAGTTGTACTTAATCCTAATGAAGCGAGTTCTTCCGCAGCTTTAATACATTCCCCTAACCTAGTCCCATAGGATAGTAAGGCTATTTTATTTCCTTCTGATATAATACGTCCTTTACCTATTGGTAAAATTTCCCCTCGCTCTGGTCTGGCTATACCACTAGCGTCACCCCGTGGATAACGAACTGCACTGGGACAATGATCAATAGATGCTGCTGTACGTACCATATGCATAAGTTCGATTTCATCTGCTGGTGCCATAATAACAAAATTGGGTAAACAACCAAGATATGCTGTATCAAAAGAACCCGCATGGGTTTGACCATCTGCCCCAACCAACCCAGCACGGTCAAGAGCAAAACGTACAGGCAATGATTGAATCGCCACATCATGCACAACCTGATCATAGGCTCTTTGTAAAAATGTTGAATAAATAGCAACAAATGGTTTTAACCCTTCCGCTGCTAACCCTGCAGCAAAGGTAACCGCATGTTGTTCTGCTATCCCTACATCAAATGTACGATCTGGAAATTTTTTAGCAAATAAATTTAAACCTGTTCCAGAAGGCATTGCTGCTGTAATC
>JAIBAD010000024.1 GCA_019695395.1 Alphaproteobacteria bacterium | reverse complement strand
TACTATGCATTTGGTAATTGACATTCGCAAGTCAAAAAAACTTTGGTGGATCGCTTTTGTTATTCTATTACAATACCTCAATTAACATTCGAAAATTTAGAAACACCATCCCATCCGCACCACCATTATAACATATGAATAAATAAAACGTTTTAATTTTTATTAAACATAAAAATTTATTTTACTTTAAATAATATATATAAAATAATTGATTAGAGCAAAAAACTAATTACCAATATAAACGATTTTTTCCAAACCATTTACCAATTAATCCTAATATACCAACTGGTAATACATAATAAAATAATATATAAAATGGGCTATCTTGGGTGCAATGAAACGCATATGCGGTAGCTGCGATCAAACCTGATAATAAACCTGCATATATGCCAGTATGCGTGGCATTTTCAGGGGCACTTTTTTTAATCCAAAGATTCCATAGAAATGCTAAAATAATACAACCACCTATTATAATGATTCCAAAACAAAAAGGTGCTTTGGGATCAGTAACAGCTGATATAAAATTTGATAAAGTAAAATTAAATAAAGTTTGAATAAATAAAATTGTAAAAAAAACTGCTGATATAATAAAAGGTATAAAATATATTTTTTTAATGGTACGTCCAGGCAAGCATGACGTAGCTAATAATAAAAGACACGAAAGAGCAGGTAGAAAAAAAATACTAGGTTTCCATATTAATGTTCCCGATTGAAATGCATATATATAATCTGGACGTATTTTCATAACTGAAAGAATAATTACGAGTATGGTTATAAAAGATATAAGTACAAAAATACTAAGTTGACGAAATGTCATACTTTGTTTAGGTACAAGATCATGAACAAGTTTATCAATAATTGGATCAAATGTTGTCATTTTTTTCTTCTTTAACAATTTTGTTAAGGTGTTTAAGTCCACGATGAATCATAACCTTAATTAACGAAGAGCTATAACCAGTTTTTTGTGATGCTTGTTCTATAGTCATTTCTTTTAATTTAACTAAATCAATTACCTCGGCTTGTTTTGCTGGGATTTTTTGTAATAATTTAATTATATCCGAACTAATAGTTATATCTGAATCTAAAATGGGAACTTCGATCTCTTTATCAAGAGCTACTTCTTGATGACGATATATTTTACGCAGATAGTCTATCCAGCGATGTTTTGCAATTGTTATCAACCATGGCATAAAGGGTTGACTAGGATTATAAGTATGACGCTTTTCATGAAGGGTGATCATTGTTTCTTGTACTAAATCTTCTACTACGGCGGATGGGACGCGCTTAGTAAAAAAAGCCATAAGCCAAGGTTGTAAAGCTATTAAAAGCTGTTTATATGCTTTTTTATCACCAGTTAATGTTAAACGCATCCAATCGTCCCATTGGTTCTTCATATACTTACGACCCAATGAAGTAATAGGTTACAGTATGGTAATAAAAAAAAATCAAATAAGATGTAACCTTTATTTAATATGAAACGTACTTCAATATATAATCTAATGATTTATCAACTCATTAATAATAAAAATAACGATATTAGAAATAATAAATCATTAGAATGATTAGAAACTATAATCGGAAAACTAACTAATGAAAAGATGTAAATAACAGTATGAAAAAAATGATTAAAGGTCAATAAAATGGATAGACGTTTCTTTCTATATTTGGGATTGAATACTATAAGTTTTTTGGCCTTTACTCACTTTTTTATTAAAAAGCAAGGCTTGGCATTTGAGCATGCTTTTACAAAACTTGTAAAATCCGATGAAGAATGGAAAACAATTTTAACAGCTGAACAATATAATATATTGCGACAGGAAGGAACAGAAATACCTTTTACAAGTTCTTTAAATAAAGAAAAACGGGAAGGAATTTATGTTTGTGCTGCATGTGATTTAGAATTGTTTACATCAAGTAAAAAATACGATAGCGGTACAGGATGGCCTAGTTTTTTTGATTATATAGAAAATTCTCTTGAAACTAAATCTGATTATAATTTGCTTATCCCCCGTATTGAGTATCACTGTGCCCGTTGTGGCGGACATCAAGGTCATGTTTTTGATGATGGCCCACAACCAACCGGCTTAAGATATTGTAATAATGGGCTTGCACTTAAATTCTTACCAAAGAAGATTTAAAATATGTCATTATTTATTGAACCAATTTTAGCTTTTTTTGAAGGTATGGCATTAATTATTTCGCCATGTATTTTACCTATATTACCTTTGGTTTTATCTGCGTCAATTGATGGGGGCAGGAGGCGACCATTTGGTATTATTATAGGTTTTTCTATAGCTTTTAGCTTATTTACATTTGCATCTAGAAAATTGGTCAATTTATTAGGTATTCAACCAGAAATAATTCAATATGTTTCATTAATTTTAATTGCTTTATTTGCTCTTATACTTTTATCAAATAAACTGTCTGAAAAATTTAATTTATATACACAAAATATTGCAAATATAGGTGGGAAAGTATCTGGACCCAATAACCAAGATGGATTGATGAGTGGAATTATTGTTGGCTCTTTAATTGGTTTAGTTTGGCTGCCATGTGCTGGTCCTATATTAGCTGTTGTATTAGTACAAATTATCCGTCAGCAAACAGATTTCCAAAGTTTTCTGATTATTTTATTTTTTGCTATTGGTTCCGGTGTTCCAATGCTTATTATTTCTTTAATAGGGAGAAAAGTAATGAAAAAAATTAATTTCTTTACAAAACATGCAACCAAGATTCGTAAAGTTTTTGGTATTATAATTTTATTATCTATTGTTTTTATTGTAACCAATACACAAGCCCAATTTTTATTTAGCTCAGATAAAAAAACAATGGAACAGTCTTCATCGGGATTACAAGATGCTTTGGATAAACCATATCCAGCACCAGCATTTTCAGATATCCAAGGTTGGATTAATTCAAACCCCTTAGAAATTTCTGGGTTAAAAGGTAAGGTTGTTTTGATTGATTTTTGGACATATTCCTGTATCAACTGTATCAGAACTTTACCTTATATTACGAAATGGGATCAGAAATATCGTGATAAAGGTTTGGTTATTATTGGTGTGCATTCACCTGAATTTGAATTTGAAAAGAATATCAATAATGTGAAAGCTGCAGTTTTAAGCAATAATATTAAATACCCTGTTGCTTTGGACAGTAATCTTGGAACATGGATTAATTTTAACAATAGTTATTGGCCAGCACATTATTTAATTGATAAAAATGGACAGGTTGTTTATACGCATTTTGGTGAAGGTAAATATGATGTAACTGAAAATAACATACGCTTTTTACTTGGTATGGATAAAGCAACAACTGATAATACAGAAACATCAAATTTCAATTTTGAACAAACACCTGAAACCTATTTGGGATTTGCACGTGCTGAAAGATATGTTGGGGAACAATTACCTGTAAAAAATACATCAGCAAAATATGAGTTTCCTATAAATATTTCAAATAACAGTTGGGCTTTGGAAGGTAATTGGAAAATTGAGGATGAGAAAATAACATCAACAGATAAAAATGCATCTTTACGTTTAAATTTTAAAGCAAAAAAGGTATTTCTTGTTCTGGGAACAGCAAATGACAAACCTATTGATGTAAAAATTCTTTTCAATAACAAAGTGATTAATGATATGGCAGGTAAAGATGTCCATAATGGTATCATAACAGTTAACCAACACACATTATATGAATTAATCAATCAACCAGAATTTAAATCTGGATTTTTAGAAATTCAATCATCAGAACCTGGTTTAGAGGCTTATGCCTTTACTTTCGGAGGATAAATTATGCCAAAATTAGATCAAAAATTAACTCTTACAATTTTAACAATAGCGGTCGCGACTTTTTCTATTTCGTCTTATGCGAATGATAAAATAGGAACAGAACAATGTTATGGAATTGTAAAAGCTGGTAAAAATGATTGTAAGACTGGCATGCATAGTTGTGCTGGACAATCAATAAAAGACGGCGAAGGTTTTATTAATGTACCAAAAGGATTATGCGAAAGATTGGTAGGTGGTTCACTTAAACCCAAAATTAACTCTTAAATGACATTTCTATGCCGATATAGATTTGATCCAATTGGTATTGGATAGAGATTGATGCCAATTATGATGGGTAATATAGTCCAAAAAACTTTTTATGGATAAAGTATTTTCTTTATTCGTAATAGTAATAGCTTGTACCTCCCGTGTTAATGGTTGATCAGCAAGAGTCGCATATGATAATCCTGCAAATAAACAACTATTGAGAGGCATAAAGGTAATTCCCATACCTGCATTAATCATTTGGATTATCCAATCTTCGCGTTCTGTTGCATGTTTTACAGGTAATGAAATTTTAAGATTATCCAACAAATCATCTATATAATTTGTATATTCGCAATTTTTACGTGCCACATAATTTTCACCATCTAAATCTTTTAATGAAAGATTCCTTTGCCCACTTAAAGGGTGTTTAGATGGACATGCAATAACAAAATCTTCTTTATATAAGAAAGTACTCGTGAACCGTTTAGAAAATTCATAAGGTGATGCCATAAGAGCTAGATCAATTTCTTCTCTATCCAAATCATTGACTAATTTTTCTAATGTACCTTGCTCAAAATGTAATTCAATATTGGGATGTTTATCTTGAAATTCAGTTAAAATAGGTATTAAGGGTTCAAAAGCCAATGTACACATAATACCAACTGTTAATTTAATTGTTTGATTGGATAAAAATTTTTTAGCTTGTTCTTGAGCTTGCTTAGCAGAATTATAAAGTTCGGCCAGATGCGGTTGCATAATATGCCCAAGCTCCGTAAGTTGCACAGAATTTTTAGTGCGATTAAATAACCTACCTCCTAAAACTTCTTCAAGTTTTTGTATAGCTTTAGTTAATGAAGGTTGGGTGATAAAGCATTTCTCTGATGCTTTTGTGAAATTTAATGTCTCGCAAACAGCCAGAAAATAACGGATTTGATACATTTCCATGTAACTATTCTCTATTCCATAAAATATTAATAAAGAGAGCTTAAATATTATAAGTCTATTATAGGTTATAGACTAATAAATATTTTTTATTATACGGTTTTTAAGTTTATAATTCCAATAACTTTTATCTATTAATTGATAAAAAAATAAATTAAAAAATGATTTTTCTTTAATTTAAATTTATATTACTATTATTGTAATTAGTTATTAAACAACTAACAAAGCTACATAATATAATATGAAAAATGAACAAAACATCTCTTAATACTTTGGTTATTACTGGGGCTGTTATAGCTATTGCAATTGCTGTAAATCAAACAGTACGTTTCTCAGCCCTGAATAATAAACAAGAGGCACGTGAACGTTGTTATGGAATAGCAAAAGCAGCACAGAATGATTGTGGAACTCCAAAACATTCTTGTGCAGCACAATCAGACAGAGATGGTGATCCAGAAAGTTGGATTATGGTTCCCAAAGGATTATGTGAAAAATTAATTTTGGGTATCAAACAAATGAATGAAGAAGAAATGTTGTGAAACAATCTTTAACACTTCCTTCTCGTGTTCAAAATGCCATAATAAAACAACAGTATCAAAGTGAAATACTTGTTGGTATAGCCCAATTATGTTTGGTTATATTCCTTGCTGTTCTTTATATTTTGTCGCCTACTGGGTATTCACCTGATGCACCTGTAAAAGCAGTGCCATTAGGATTATCTTTGTTTTCAATTTTTGTATTGTTGCGTCTTTATTTTTTGATAACAGGCCAATTAAAATCGTGGCTCATTGGTTTTTTTGCAATCATTGAAATGGCTATATTAATTGGAACTATTTGGGTCTATCATATTCAATATGAACAGCCAGCACTTATTTATTTAAAAAACACGGTATTTCTTTATGTATTTATTTTGATAGCCTTACGTGCTTTACGTTTTGAAGCATTATGGGTAATTTTATCGGGGTTAGTGGCAGTAGTTGGTTGGCTATTATTGTTAGGGTATGCTTTTTATACAGCTAATGATAATATTTTAACATGGGATTATGTTACATATGCTACAACAGGTAAAGTTCATTTAGGAAGTGAATTTGATAAAATTTTATCTGTTTTGGTTGTTACTTTTATTCTAACTTTGGTATTAATTCGTGCCAGGCGTATTTTGATACAATCTACTGTGCAAACACAAGCAACCGCAGATTTATCGTTATTTTTTGATCACGATGTTGTTAAACGTATTACGCATGCAGATAATGCCGTCATGGCAGGTCAAGGTGAATTAAGGAAAGCTGCAATTTTGTTTACAGATTTGCGGGGGTTTACCCAAGCTTCAATAAATATGTCACCAAGTGAATTAATTACATTATTAAGTGAATATCAACGTTTAATTATTCCGATTGTTCGTCAATATAATGGAAGTATTGATAAATTTATGGGAGATGGAATTTTAGCTAGTTTTGGTGCAGTGACCACATCTATGACTTATGCTGCGGATGGATTTAAAGCTGTAGATAACATTATGCAGGCTGCATATCTTTGGGGTCAAGAACGTAAGCAAAAAGGATTACCTATATTTAATATTGGTGCAGGTCTCGCAATAGGTGAGGTTGTATTTGGAACAATTGGGGATGAAAAAAGATTAGAATATACGGTTATTGGTGATACTGTAAATCTTGCAGCAAAGCTTGAAAAATATAATAAAACTTTGCAAAGCAATGCTTTATCTACAAAAAATGCTTTAGAGATTGCTCAGGCTCAAGGTTATAAAACGGATAGTGAAAAAAATATTTATATTAATCAAATTATACATGGGGTATCCGAACCTCTGGATTTAGTTGTATGGAAATGAAGTCCGAGCAGATTTTAATATTTCTGACATTTCTAATTATAAAACATTTTATATGTGATTTTGTTTTACAGACAAGTTATCAATATTTGAATAAACATAAATATGGTCATCCCGGTGGATTACTCCATGCAACTATTCATGGATTTGGTACGTTTTGTGTTTTTGTGTGGTGGTCTGCGCCAATAGCCATAGTTATTACTTTTGTTGATAGCATTGTTCATTATCATATTGATTGGGCTAAGGCATATTTAACACGTTATATAAGTTGTAATGCAACTATGGGCCGTTTTTGGATATTATTTGGGATCGATCAACTCTTACATTATTTGACCTATATTGGAATTATAGCTGTTTTATTAACAGATATTTTTTAATCCAAATTTGTTTAATTTTCTATTAATTTGAAAGGATAAATATTTATGTCTTTTGCAACTTTTGCTGGCGGATGTTTTTGGTGTATGGAACCAGAATTTTATTCTGTGCCTGGTGTGACTAAAGTCATTTGTGGATATATAGGTGGCCATGTTGTAAATCCAACTTATGAACAGGTTTGCCAGGGTACAACCGGTCATGTTGAAGCTATTCAAATTACTTATGACAAAGATAAAATTACTTATGAAAAATTGCTCGATATTTTTTGGAAAAATATTGATCCATTTGATGGATATGGCCAATTCGTAGATAAAGGCACACAATATCAAGCCGGAATATTTTTTCATGATAATAATCAAAAAGTTTTAGCAGAATTATCAAGAGAAAAAATTCAAAAAATATTTACCCAACCTGTTGCTAGCTTTATTAAACCAGCTACGGCTTTTTATCCCGCAGAAGACTATCATCAGGAGTTTTTTATAAAAAGTAGGGAGCGTTATAAACAATATAGTACAAATAATGGAAGAAAAATGCGTCTTCAAGAAATATGGAAGGAGAAATAGTTTTGCCTTAAGTAAATTAATCAATATCTATCAAAATTTGTCTTCAAAATACTGTTAATACGAGGGATATGTAAAATATTTATTTAATATATTAAAAATTTTAATAATAAATTAATAATTTATATATATAAGTTATATCATGTAAAAATAAAATTAAATATGAATGGATATAATGGAGACAATCATGAGAACAAGATTAATTATTTCTTTAATTAGTTTATTAGCGTTGTTAAATTTAACAGCCTGTGAAACAAAGGCCGAAAGACAAGCACGTTTGAATGCATCTGGCACAGAACAAGGAACAAGTGCAGAAAGCCAAGCGCCAATAGAAGCTCCACAAGTTTCAAAAAGATCGAACAAAGAACAGGGTGTAGGTGGTTCAGCTAAGCAAGCAGAGACTCAAGCACCAAAAGAAGCTCCACAAAAAGCGGAAGGGTCTTCTGATTCAGATACGCCATAAAATTTTTAATAGTTAGAAAATAGTTAACATTAAAACCCTTTATAAATTCATAAAGGGTTTTAATGTTTGAAACAAAGTTGTTATTTTTAAATAAAGTACATTTTAAAGATTTTCTGGTTGAATAGAAATATAATCCATAGTAACACATATTATTCGAGACCCAGCGGGCGTAGCTCAATGGTAGAGCTCCAGCCTTCCAAGCTGGCTATGCGGGTTCGATTCCCGTCGCCCGCTCCAACATATAATCTATTTATTTTTTTACTTTTCTTAAATTTATCAATAGCTAAATTTATAGGTTTATTAAAATAAAAACCTACCCATATATTTTAATATTGGATAGGTTTTTAGATACCGGAAATAATTATTTTAGCAATCTTCTGCTATAATTGGTCCCTCAACAATTGTACATTGTGGTTCGCCAGGATAGGGATTATCCCCATCATCTGGGTTCCATGCAGCAAAAGAACTAGTGCCTATAATGCTTACAATTAATAATGTAATATAATAATGTAATAAAAAACGAAATTTTTAAATAAGATGTTTCAAATTTTTACTCCTTTATAAATTTAAATATTAAAATTATTTTATCTTATTTAGTTCAAGTCTTGATTGTTAATTATTGGGAATAAACTAATATAATTTTTAGTTTTTTGATAATGAAATGCATTTATGATCATTTATACTGATTTTGCTATAATATTAGCTCTGTTTTCTGCCATATTTCATGCTATTAATAATGCATTATTAAAAAGTAATTCAGAACGGCTTTATCTTAGAGTTTGGATAGGGTTGGGTTCTGCCTTTATCGTTCTGCCTTTTATTTTTTTTGTGCCTTTCCCTTCTTTACAAATGTGGATTTGTTTAGGGGCATCAGGTCTTATACATTTTATTTATCAAATACTTTTAATTAATTCCTATAGGTTGGCAGATTTATCCCTTGTATATCCGGTTGCAAGAGGTGTTTCCCCCTTATTTATTACTTTAGGTGCATTTTTATTTTTTGGAGATAAAATTACTTTAGGAATAGCGTTAGGAATTTTTTTCATTACCAGTGGTATTATGATGCTTGCATTTGAAAATATATCAAAATTTTCAAAAAACCCTAATTTATATAAAGGTATTATTTTAGCTTTATTGACTGGGGTTTGTATAACTTTTTATACATTAATAGATGCTTATGGAATTAGGCTTAGTCAAAATGCCTGGAGCTATATAGTTTGGTATTTTTTAATCAGCGAAAATGCTCTAATGATTATATATCTTTTAAAATATCATCGTTATAATTTAAAACAAAAATTAAAATCTTGTTGGCAACAAGGATTTATCGCGGCTGTTTTATCACTTTTAAGCTATGGTCTTGCTATGCTTGCTTTTCGTTATGGTCATGCAGCGCAAGTTGCCGCGATGCGGGAAACAAGTATTATTTTTGGCAGTTTGTTGGGTTTATTTATTTTAAAAGAGCGATTTACAGTGTTTCGTCTTTTGGCAGCATGTTTAGTGGTTGTGGGATGTATAATGACGCGTTTATTGATTATTTGATATAATTATTAAAATTAATTTTTGACTTATTATGTAACAAATAATCAATTAAAAATAGTTTTCAATATTTTTAATCTTGCTTTATTTTGTAATTTCCATAATGGATAATGAAACGTATTTAAAGTTTGACTTTAAAGGAGTGTAGCTCAATTGGCTAGAGCACCGGTCTCCAAAACCGGGGGTTGGGGGTTCGAGTCCCTCCACTCCTGCCAATAATAATTTTATGAAACAGGTTTATAAAATTATTTTCATAGAAAATGAAAGAAAAATTTTTGAATACTTGTCAAATAATATTTTTACAGGTAAGTTGGCTATTAATCCCAAAATTTTTAATAGATTAATTAAACTGACAATTTAATTTTGTCATGCTTCGTAAAAGCTATAAAATTGAAACTAGATTTATAAGGTAATATTAATGAAACCGAACCTCTTTTTTAAACAGGTTGTTCAAGAAGTAAAAAAAGTTACTTGGCCTACCCGTAAAGAAACATTATTGACGTCAATGATGGTGTTTATTATGGCAGCTTCTGCTGCAATTTTCTTTCTCATGATTGATCAAGTATTTGCGTTTGCTGCAAAACAACTTCTTGGATTAGGAGGATAATCATGAGCCATCGTTGGTATGTCATTCATGTATATTCTGGATTTGAGCGTAAAGTTGTTGAATCAATAAAAGAACAAGCACAAAAAAAGGGAATTGATGATAAAATCACAGAACTTTTGGTTCCTATGGAAGAAATTGTTGAAGTGCGTCGTGGAACAAAGGTAAATACAGAAAGGAAGTTTTTTCCAGGTTATGTCTTGGTTAAAATGGAAATGGATGATCAGACATGGCATTTAGTCAAAAATACACCTAAAGTAACGGGTTTTTTGGGTAATAAAGGAAAACCAATGCCAATTTCTGAAGCAGAAGCAGATCGTATTATCCATCAAGTTCAAGAAGGTATCGAGAGACCAAAATCTTTAATTATTTTTGAAGTGGGGGAACAAGTTAGAGTATGTGATGGACCTTTTGCCTCGTTTAATGGAATGGTGGAAGAGGTAGATGAAGAAAAAGGCCGAATTAAAGTAGCCGTTTCAATTTTTGGTCGGGCAACACCAGTGGAGCTTGAATATACACAAGTTGAGAAAATTTAACATTTAGCTATAAAATTAATAAAAATAGTTTTTTTTTAATAAAGTTCTTGTCTTTCATGAATATTCTTGTTAGAAAAGGCAACTTGTTAAACAAGTTTTGTTTCTCTATTAAAATTTAGAATCTATCTTAATAATCAGATTATACTGATTTATTAAGTTTGGGTTATTATTAAGGTTTTTCAGTAATGGCAAAGCAAATAGTAGGTTATATTAAATTACAAGTTCCAGCAGGTAAAGCTAATCCATCCCCACCTATTGGTCCAGCTTTAGGACAAAGAGGTTTAAATATTATGGAATTCTGTAAGCAATTTAATGCTGCAACCCAAGGTATGGAACAAGGTATGCCTATTCCCGTTGTTATTACCTGTTTTTCAGATAAATCTTTTACATTTGTAACCAAAACCCCACCAGTTAGCTATTTTCTTTTGAAAGCAGCAAAATTAGAAAAGGGCTCTCAAACACCTAGTAAATCTGTTGCGGGCCGGGTTACTGTTGATCAATTACGTCAAATTGCCCAACAAAAAATGACAGATCTTAACGCAAATAATTTAGATGCAGCAGTACAAATGATTCGCGGGTCTGCTCGTTCAATGGGCTTGGAGGTTGTTGAATAAAATGGCAAAATTAAGTAAACGTTTTAAAAAAATATCTGAAGGTTTAAATCCTGATAAAACCTATGGCTTAGATGAAGCTGTTAAGCTTGTTAAAGAAAAAGCTAATGCTAAATTTGATGAAACTATTGAACTCGCAATGAATTTAGGCATTGATACACGTCATTCAGACCAAAACGTTCGTGGGATTATACAATTACCTAATGGAACAGGCAAAACATTTAGGGTGGCTGTATTTGCAAAAGGCGACAAAGCTAAAGCTGCAAAAGATGCTGGTGCCGATATTGTAGGTGCTGAAGATCTTGCGGATAAAATTCAAGCAGGAGAGATTAATTTTGACCGTTGTATTGCAAGCCCTGATATGATGGGTTTAGTAGGTAAGGTTGGTAAAATATTAGGTCCTCGGGGATTAATGCCTAACCCTAAATTAGGTACAGTTACAAATGATGTAGCTGAGGCAGTTAAGGCTGTAAAATCAGGCCAGCTTGAATTTAGAGCTGAAAAAGCAGGGATTGTTCATGCAGGTATTGGTAAGGCTAGTTTTAAAGAAGCCGCTTTGGTAGAAAATATTAAAGCTTTTACCCAAGCAATTACAAAAGCAAAACCTTCTGGTGCTAAAGGTAGTTATATTAAAAAAGTTACGTTAAGCTCAACAATGGGGCCAGCTATTAAATTAGATTTAGCAAAATTGTTTAATTAATTTTTTGTTTTTTTATAAAAGTGCTTGCTTTTTTGTTTTTTTTGTATAAAAACAATATGTTCTTATCTGAGACTGTGGGTGCTTTCTGGGTTAGAAAGCTTAATTTTCCTACATAGATGGTGAAAGTTGCATTCTATATTAATTATTTTTAATTAATTTGGTCCTCCTTGTTTTGGATAAGAGATTGATTTTTGTTGAAATAATATCAATTGAATCTAGTGGATATTGACTAGATTATCATAGATACAGGAAATGGAGTTTTAAGGGTGGATCGTTCTGGAAAACAAGCTGTTATCGAATCGTTACAACAGACTTTATCTTCGTCAGATATTATTTTAATTACACATAATTTGGGTTTGACAGTATCTCAGGTAACAGATTTACGACGTAAAATGTTAGCAGTGGGTGCTGGTTATAAAGTTACAAAAAATACATTAGCAACACTTGCTTTTAAAGGTACAAGGTTTGAGGTTGGTTCCTCTTTATTAACTGGTCCAACAGGCATTGCTTATGCAAAAGATCCAGTATCTATTGCAAAAATAGTGGTTAATTTTGCTAATGCTAATGAAAAATTAGCAGTTGTAGGCGGTGTAATGGATGGCCAACTCTTGAATAAAGATAGTATTAAAACTTTGGCAAGTCTTCCATCGCTTAATGAATTGCGTGGTAAAATTGCGGCATTACTTAATACACCTGCAACACGTATTGCGACAATTTTACAAGCCCCTGCTTCTCAATTAGCTAGGGTTGTTCAAGCGTATGCTAATAAATAATTCATGATTTGAATTTATAATTAATTTGATAACAATAAAGGAGCAAAAAAATGGCTGATTTACAGCATCTTGTTGATGAACTTTCAAAACTTACTGTTTTACAAGCGGCAGAATTAAGTAAAAAACTTGAAGAAACTTGGGGTGTTTCTGCAGCAGCCCCTGTAGCCGTAGCTGCTGCCGCACCTGGTGGTGCAGCTGCCGCTGAAAAAGACGAATTTACGGTTGTTTTAGCAGATGCCGGTGCTAATAAAATTAACGTAATTAAAGAAATCAGAACCATCACAGGTCTTGGTTTAAAAGAAGCCAAAGATTTAGTTGAAGGTGCACCAAAAACGGTTAAAGAAGGTGTTGCCAAAGCTGAGGCTAATGAGTTGAAAAAGAAACTTGAAGAAGCAGGTGCAAAAGTCGAATTAAAGTAATATAACTTAATTACTTTATTACTATGTTATGTCATAGATTTTCGAAGGTATGATGCATCAATTTGTCGGTTTTATTGTCAAGTACGTTAATATTAAAAATAATTAGTGATAACTTTGTTAGTTTGCAAAAATTAACAAAGTTTGCTTGTTGTTCTTAAATAAAGATCTTTAATAAAGATTTATATTTAAGAACTTAAGCTTTTTGTGAGGTTGTAAATGATAAATACGATTATTGGAACAAATTCCTTTACTGGCCGTAAAAAAATTCGCAAAAGATTTGGAAAAATTGCAGAAATTATCCAAATGCCAAATTTGATTGAAGTGCAGAAAAGTTCTTATGAACAATTTTTGCAAATGACAGTAAATCACCAAGATCGTCAACCTTATGGTTTAGAAGAAGTGTTTAAATCTTTATTTCCAGTTAAAGATTTTTCTAATCGCGCGGAATTACAATTTGTTAAATATGAATTTGAAGAACCAAAGTATGATGTCGAAGAATGTCAACAACGTGGCATGACTTTTGCCGCTCCTCTTAAACTAACTTTACGTTTGGTTGTTTGGGATATTGATGAGGATACAGGGTCAAGATCGGTACGTGATATAAAAGAACAAGATGTTTATATGGGTGATATGCCTCTTATGACCCAAAATGGTACATTTATTATTAATGGTACGGAACGTGTTATTGTAAGCCAAATGCATCGTTCACCTGGAGTCTTTTTTGATCATGATAAAGGAAAGACACATTCGTCGGGTAAATATCTTTTTGCTGCAAGAATTATACCTTATCGTGGATCATGGTTGGATTTTGAATTTGATGCAAAAGATTTAATTTATATAAGAATTGATCGCCGCCGTAAATTACCTGCAACTGTTATTTTACATGCTTTATGGTCTGATAAAGTTAATAAAAAAATTATGAATGGTGAAAAACCCAGCGAAGAAGATAGACGCTTTGGGGGAATGTCTAATGAAGAAATTTTAAATTATTTTTACCAAACAGTTACATATAATTATACAGGTAAGGGGTGGCAAACAGATTTTGATCCACAACGACTTAAAGGTGTTAAATTAGTTAATGATTTAATTGATGCACAAACTGGTAAAGTTGTCGTTGAAGCTGGCACAAGAATTAACGCTAAAATACTTAAAAAATTACAAAGTAGTAATTTAAAAGAACAAAAAGTTAGTCGAGAAGAAATTATAGGCCGGTATGTTGCTGTTGATCTTATTAATGAAAAGACTGGCGAGATATATGTAGAAGCAGGCGATGAAATAACCGAAACCGTTTTAACAAATTTAGAACAAACAGGTTTAACTAAACTACCAACTTTATTTATTGATCATATGAATGTTGGCCCATACGTAAGAAACACACTTGTCGCAGACAAAAATGTGACACGTGAAGAAGCATTGATTGATATATACAAAGTTATGAGACCAGGAGAACCTCCAAATATCGATACAGCTGAAAATCTTTTTCATGGATTGTTTTTTGATCTAGAAAAATATGATTTATCTGCTGTTGGTCGTGTTAAAATGAATTCAAGATTGGGATTCAAAACTGACGATAGTATTAGAATTTTAAGAAAAGAAGATATTCTTGCCATTTTGAAAATTATGGTTGAATTAAAAGATGGACGTGGTGAAATTGATGATATTGATCATCTTGGAAATCGCCGTATTCGTTCGGTTGGAGAGCTTTTGGAAAACCAATATCGTTTAGGTTTATTGCGGATGGAACGTGCGATCAAAGAACGTATGGCCTCTGTTGAAATTGATACTGTGATGCCTCAAGATTTGGTTAATGCAAAGCCTGCTGTGGCAGCTGTCAGAGAATTTTTTGGATCATCCCAACTTTCCCAATTTATGGATCAAACAAATCCATTATCTGAAATTACACATAAACGCCGTTTATCAGCCTTAGGACCAGGTGGATTAACAAGAGAGCGGGCTGGGTTTGAAGTACGTGACGTTCATCCAACACATTATGGCCGTATTTGTCCAATTGAAACGCCAGAAGGCCCAAATATTGGGTTAATTAACAGTTTGGCTACCTTTGCTAGAATTAATCAATATGGTTTTATTGAAAGTCCTTATTGTAAAGTGATTAAAGGGCAAGTAACAGATGAAGTTATTTATCTTTCTGCTATGGAAGAAAGTAAATTGGTCATTGCCCAGGCAAATGCCAATCTTGATAACAAAGGTCGGTTTACCGATGATTTAGTAAGTTGTCGGTGTGCGGGTGATTTCGTTTTAAAAAGACCTGAAGATATTGAGCTTATTGACGTATCACCAAAACAATTAGTATCGGTTGCAGCTGCACTTATTCCTTTTTTGGAAAATGATGATGCTAACCGTGCCCTTATGGGATCCAACATGCAAAGACAGGCTGTTCCGCTTTTACGTGTGGAAGCACCTTTGGTAGGTACAGGAATGGAAGCCGCCGTTGCCCGTGATTCTGGGGTTACAATTGTTGCTAAGAGAGCAGGTATAGTTGATCAAGTTGATGCAACAAGAATTGTTATACGTGTTACAGAAAAGACTAGTACAGCGACATCTGGTGTTGATATTTATAATCTTTTGAAATTCCAGCGTTCTAACCAAAATACATGCATTAACCAAAAACCTTTGGTTAAAGTTGGTGATATAATTAATGCGGGTGATATTATTGCTGATGGCCCGTCAACCCAGCTTGGTGAACTTGCACTTGGTCGGAATGTTTTATGTGCCTTTATGCCGTGGAATGGGTACAATTTTGAAGATTCTATTCTAATTTCAGAACGTATTGTAAGTGATGATGTTTTTACATCAATTCATATCGAAGAGTTTGAAGTAATGGCGCGCGATACAAAGCTTGGCCAAGAAGAAATCACACGAGATATACCCAATGTTGGTGAAGAAGCACTTAAGAACTTAGATGAAGCAGGTATTGTTTATATTGGTGCAGAAGTAAAACCTGGGGATATTTTAGTTGGTAAGGTTACCCCTAAGGGTGAATCTCCTATGACACCTGAAGAAAAATTACTACGTGCCATTTTTGGTGAAAAAGCTTCAGATGTTAGAGATACTTCTTTAAGATTACCGCCTGGTGTTTCTGGTACGGTGGTTGAGGTACGTGTTTTCTCGAGACGTGGTGTTGAAAAAGATCAGCGATCACTTGCAATAGAGCGTGCAGAAATCGAACGTTTGGCAAAAGACCGGGATGACGAAAAAAGTATTTTGGAACGCAGTTTTTATAGTCGTTTAAAAGAATTGCTTGTTAACCAAACAGCAGTAACTGGACCACGTGGCTTTAAAGGTGAAGCAAAAATTACAGATGCGTTACTAGATCAATATACCCAGGGTCAATGGCGTAGCTTTACTGTTAAAAATGATAAAAGAATGGCAGATATAGAAGCATTAAGACGCCAATTTGAAGATAGCGTGGATGCTCTTGAAGCTAGATTTAATAATAAAGTTGATAAATTACAACGGGGTGACGAATTACCACCGGGTGTCATGAAAATGGCTAAACTTTTCATTGCGGTAAAACGCAAATTGCAACCTGGGGATAAAATGGCAGGCCGTCATGGAAATAAAGGCGTTGTTTCGCGTATTGTACCGGCTGAAGATATGCCTTATTTAGAAGATGGGACGCCAGTTGATATAGTTCTTAATCCTTTGGGTGTTCCAAGTCGAATGAATGTTGGACAAATTCTTGAAACACATTTGGGTTGGGCTTGTTCAAATTTAGGAAAACAAGTGGCTGCTGTGCTCAATAATTTAGAGAATGATACAAAAGTAACAGATCTCCAAAAGAAACTTAAGGAAATTTATGGACCAACAATTTATAAAACGGATATAGAAACTTTGGAAAAAGAGCAGTTAATTGAACTTGCTCATAATTTGTCGCATGGTATCCCAGTAGCATCACCTGTTTTTGATGGTGCCCATGAAGGGGATATTGTGACTTTACTTGAACAAGCTCAATTAAATTCGTCGGGGCAAGTTACATTAATTGATGGTCGTACAGGAGAACCTTTTGATCGTAAAGTGACAGTGGGTTATATCTATATGCTTAAACTGCATCATCTCGTAGATGATAAAATACATGCACGTTCCATTGGACCTTATAGTTTGGTTACCCAACAACCTTTAGGTGGTAAAGCGCAATTTGGTGGACAGCGTTTTGGTGAAATGGAAGTGTGGGCATTGGAAGCTTATGGTGCTGCTTATACTTTACAAGAAATGTTGACTGTAAAATCAGATGATGTTTCTGGTCGTACTAAGGCCTATGAAGCAATTGTCAGGGGGGATGTCAATTTTGAAGCAGGGATACCTGAATCGTTTAATGTTTTAATCAAAGAATTGCGTTCTTTGGGTTTAAATGTCGAACTTAATCGTGATAATTATTAATACGAGTGGAATGAAAAAATGAATCAACTTATCAGCATTCTTAATCAAAATAATAGTCCACAAAGTTTTGATCAAATACGTATTTCAATTGCAAGTCCGGAACGTATTCGTTCCTGGTCTTATGGTGAAATTAAAAAACCAGAAACGATTAATTACCGTACCTTTAAACCAGAGCGTGATGGTCTTTTTTGTGCGCGTATTTTTGGACCTATTAAAGATTATGAATGTCTTTGTGGGAAATATAAGCGGACAAAATATCGTGGAATTATTTGTGAAAAATGTGGTGTTGAGGTTACTCTTTCGAAAGTAAGACGTGACCGGATGGGACATATTGAACTTGCATCTCCTGTTGCACATATTTGGATGTTAAAATCATTGCCAAGTCGTATGGGATTGCTTTTAGATATAACATTACGCGATTTAGAAAAGGTTCTTTATTTTGAAAGTTATATGGTTGTTGAACCTGGCTTAACACCTTTAAAACAAAATCAACTTTTGTCTGAAGAACAATATTTACAAGCGCAAGATGAATATGGTGCAGATTCTTTCCAAGCTGGTATTGGGGCCGAAGCTTTGAAAATTATGCTGAGCCAAATTGACCTTGAAGTAGAACGTGATAATTTACGAACTGAATTGCGTGAAACAACTTCAGAAATTAAACGAAAAAAAGCAGTTAAAAGATTAAAACTTGTTGATGCTTTAATTGAATCAAATAGCCGTCCAGAATGGATGATCTTAGATGCAGTGCCTGTTATACCACCTGAATTGCGTCCACTGGTACCTTTGGATGGTGGACGTTTTGCAACCTCTGATTTAAATGATTTGTATCGTCGTGTTATTAACCGTAATAATCGTCTAAAACGTCTCTTAGAATTAAGAGCGCCGGATATTATTGTGCGTAATGAAAAACGTATGCTTCAAGAATCTGTGGATGCTTTATTTGATAATGGTAGACGTGGTCGTGTAATTACAGGGAGTAATAAACGCCCTCTTAAATCTTTAGCTGATATGTTAAAGGGTAAACAAGGTCGTTTCCGTCAAAACCTTTTAGGAAAACGGGTCGATTATTCAGGGCGCTCTGTCATTGTTGTAGGACCTGAATTAAAGCTTCATCAATGTGGATTGCCAAAAAAAATGGCTTTGGAATTATTTAAACCTTTCATTTATTCCAAATTAGAACTTTATGGTCTTGCCACAACTATTAAAGCTGCAAAACGAATGGTTGAAAAAGAACGACCAGAAGTTTGGGATATTTTAGAAGAAGTTATTCGTGAACATCCGGTACTTCTTAACCGTGCACCTACATTGCACCGTTTGGGTATTCAGGCTTTTGAACCTGTACTTATTGAAGGTAAGGCTATTCAACTTCATCCGTTAGTATGTACAGCTTTTAATGCAGATTTTGATGGTGATCAAATGGCAGTTCATGTGCCTTTATCACTTGAATCACAATTGGAAGCGCGTGTTCTTATGATGTCGACAAATAATATTTTGTCACCAGCAAATGGTAAACCTATTATTGTTCCAAGTCAGGATATAGTTTTGGGTGTTTATTATTTGACCATGGATGGTGTCAAAGACGAAAAAGGGACCGGCATGTATTTTACGTCGCTTGCTGAAATTATGCATGCATTAGATGCAAAAGTTGTAAGCCTTCATGCTTTAGTTAAAGCTCGTTATAAAACAGTTGATCAAGATAATCAGCCAATTGTTAAAACTATTGAAACAACACCTGGTCGTATGTTATTAGCCGATCTTTTACCAAAACATGCGATGTTACCAGTTGAATTGGTCAATAGACTTTTAACTAAAAAAGAAATAACAAATGTAATCGAATCTGTTTATCGCCATTGTGGTCAAAAAGAAGCTGTTATTTTTGCTGATAGACTTATGGGATTAGGGTTTAGTTATGCATGTAAAGCAGGTATATCATTTGGAAAAGATGATTTAATCATTCCAACATCAAAAGAAAAACTTATTTTAGAAACTCAAACAAAAGTCAAAGAATACGAACAGCAATACCAAGATGGTCTTATCACCCAAGGTGAGAAATATAATAAAGTTGTTGATATTTGGTCCCATTGTACAGAGCGTGTTGCAGATGAAATGATGAAGGTTATGTCACAAAATGCACGTGGAGCGAAAATTAATGCCGTATATATGATGGCGCATTCTGGGGCACGTGGTTCTGCTGCACAAATTAAACAATTGGCAGGTATGCGTGGATTAATGGCGAAACCTTCTGGTGAAATTATTGAAACACCAATTATTTCTAATTTTAAAGAAGGATTATCAGTTCTTGAATATTTTAATTCAACCCATGGTGCACGTAAAGGATTGGCAGATACAGCATTAAAAACAGCAAATTCTGGGTATTTGACAAGACGTCTAGTTGATGTTGCACAAGATGCAATTGTTATTGAACAAGATTGTGGGACAAAAGACGGACTTGATATTAAAGCTATTATTGAAGGTGGTGAAATTGTTGCATCTCTGGCTGAAAGAATTTTAGGACGGAATGTTGCGGTTGATGTCATGGTTCCTGGAACTAAAAAAATATTATTAAAGGCAGGGACATTAATTGATGAAGAAACAGTTGATATACTTGAACAAGCAGGTGTAGATACTGTTAAGGTTCGTTCTGTTTTAACATGCCAATCAAAAGTTGGCCTTTGTGCAACGTGCTATGGGCGTGATTTGGCACGCGGCACACCAGTAAATGTGGGTGAAGCTGTTGGTGTTATTGCAGCGCAATCAATTGGGGAACCTGGGACACAATTAACAATGCGTACATTCCATATTGGTGGTGCTGTGCAGCGTGGTGCAGAACAATCAAGCATCGAAGCATCTTTTGATGGAACTGTGCAAATTCGTAATAAAAATATTGTTACGAATAGTGAAGGTGTTGATATTGTTATGGCTAGAAATTGTGAACTGGCTCTGTTTGATGAATCAAAACGTGAAAAAGCACGCCATCGTGTTCCTTATGGTACTAAATTATTAGTAAAAGAAGGAAGCACAGTTAAAAAAGGTCAAAAATTAGCAGAATGGGACCCATACACATTACCAATTATTACTGAACGCGATGGAATTATTAATTATGTTGATTTGGTTGATGGTGTGTCGATCCGTGAAGTGATGGATGAAATTACGGGTATTTCTAGTCGTGTCGTTATTGATTGGAAACAACAACCAAGGGGTAATGATTTAAAACCTCGTCTTGTTCTGGTTAATAAAAAAGGTCAAATTTTAACTTTATCTAAAGGTATCGAAGCTAGATACTTTATGTCTGTCGATGCAATCTTATCTGTTGAAAATGGGGCAGAAGTTAAAGCTGGAGATATTTTGGCACGTATTCCAAGGGAAAGTTCAAAAACCAGGGATATTACAGGTGGTCTGCCACGAGTTGCAGAGCTATTTGAAGCACGTAAACCAAAAGATCATGCTATTATCAGTGAAATTGATGGCCGCGTTGAATTTGGTAAGGATTATAAAACTAAAAGGCGTATTGTTGTTATTCCAGAACGTGGAAAAGCAGAACCTGTTGAATATTTAATTCCTAAAGGAAAACATATTAGTGTTCAAGAAGGTGATTATGTCCAAAAAGGTGATTTGCTTATGGATGGTAACCCTGTACCTCATGATATTTTGCAAGTACTAGGTGTAGCCGAATTAGCTAATTATCTTATTAATGAAATTCAAGAAGTTTATCGTCTTCAAGGGGTGAAGATTAATGATAAACATATTGAAGTTATAGTTCGTCAAATGTTACAAAAAGTCGAAATTACCGATGCAGGAGAAACAACATTTTTGATGGGTGAATTAGTTGACCGCAATGAATTTGATGAGGTTAACGAAAAAACTATGCATCAAGGTGGAAGACCAGCAACAGCTAAAGCTGTCTTGCAAGGTATAACAAAGGCAAGCTTGCAAACACGCTCATTTATTTCGGCAGCATCGTTCCAAGAAACAACTCGGGTATTAACTGAAGCTGCGGTTTCAGGTCGTGTTGATTCGTTAATGGGGCTGAAAGAAAATGTTATTGTTGGGCGTTTAGTACCAGCTGGTACGGGTAGTGTTATGAATAGGTTCCGCACTTTAGCTGCTGAAAAAGATAAAATCATTATTGCAAATAATGAAGCTAAAAAACTGGCTGGATAATTTATGTTATAAAGCTATATTTTAATTGAAGACATACCAAAAAGAGGGGGAGTTTCATGTCGTATAGTATGTGGTTAATTTTTGCTTGTGGATTATTGGCATTACTTTATGGGGCATATGCAAGTCGTCTTGTTATGTCCAGCCCAGCAGGTAATGAGCGTATGAAAGAAATAGCTCTTGCCATCCAAGAAGGAGCAAGAGCTTATCTTAATCGACAATATATAACAATTGCTTTTGTGGGTATTATTGTTGGGGTTATTCTTGGTGTCTTTTTAGGAAAATATGTTGCGATTGGTTTTGCAATTGGCGCTATTTTGTCGGGGATTGCTGGTTATATTGGTATGAATATTTCTGTGCGAGCCAATGTTCGGACAGCGGAATCAGCCAAGCAGGGTTTGAAACCAGCCTTGGATCTTGCTTTTAAATCAGGGGCCATTACAGGCATGTTGGTTGTTGGTTTAGGTTTGTTGGGGGTTGCTGGTTATTATCAATTTTTGAAAATGTCAGCTTTAGAAACCAGACCTTTATTAGAAGCCTTGGTTGCTTTAAGTTTTGGCGCCTCGCTTATTTCAATTTTTGCTCGTTTAGGTGGTGGTATTTTTACCAAAGGTGCTGATGTTGGTGCGGATCTTGTAGGTAAAATTGAAGCGGGTATTCCAGAAGATGATCCAAGAAACCCAGCAGTTATCGCTGATAATGTTGGTGATAATGTGGGTGATTGTGCAGGTATGGCCGCAGATCTTTTTGAAACTTATGCGGTGACAGTTGTTGCCACAATGCTCTTGGCTGCAATTTTCTTTGTTGATCCAGCTCAACAAGAAAAAATGATGCTTTTACCTTTACTTATAGGTGGTGTTTGTATTGTGGGTTCTGTTGTTGGTACCTTTTTTGTTAAATTAGGGTCCAGTCAAAATATTATGGGTGCTTTATATAAGGGTTTGATTGCAAGTGCTATTTTATCAGCAGGATTTATTTTACTTGTTGTTTGGTGGGTTGTTGGTCTTGATCAAACCTATCAACTTAGCAACCAAATATTGACAGGAATGGATATTTATTTCTGTGCCTTAATAGGTCTTGCAGTTACAGGTCTTTTAGTGTGGATTACAGAATATTATACATCAACTCATTATCGTCCTGTTAAAAGCATTGCTAAAGCATCAGTAACAGGTCATGCAACAAATATTATCCAAGGTCTTGCTGTTTCTATGGAAGCTTGCGCATTACCTGTGATTGTGATTTGTGCAGGAATTATTACTTCTTATATGCTTTCAGGTTTATTTGGTATTGCAATTGCAGCTACCACTATGCTTGCTTTAGCTGGTATGATTATAGCACTTGATGCCTATGGACCGGTAACAGATAATGCAGGTGGTATTGCTGAGATGTCTGATTTACCAAAAGAGGTTCGTAAAACAACAGATGCACTTGATGCTGTAGGGAATACAACGAAAGCTGTAACAAAAGGTTATGCTATTGGTTCAGCAGGACTTGCCGCCTTGGTTCTATTTACGGCTTATACTAAGGATCTCAATCATTATTTTCCTAATTTATCTATAAGTTTTCTTTTAGAAAATCCTTATGTTGTGGTTGGTTTATTTATTGGGGGTGCACTACCATATCTCTTTGGTTCTTTAGGCATGATGGCAGTTGGTCGTGCAGCTGGTTCAGTTGTAATTGAAGTACGTCGCCAGTTTAAAGAAATAACAGGTATTATGGAAGGCAAGGCAAAACCAGAATATAGCCGTGCTGTTGACATGTTAACCAAGGCTGCAATTAAAGAAATGATTGTACCTTCTTTATTACCCGTTTTAGCTCCTATAGTTTTATATTTCGTTATTGAATTTGTAGCAGGTCAAGCTCAGGCATTTACAGCTTTGGGTGCTATGTTACTTGGTACAATTGTAACAGGATTATTTGTTGCTATTCAAATGACATCAGGTGGTGGCGCATGGGATAATGCAAAAAAATATATCGAAGATGGTCATCATGATGGGAAGGGTTCGGATGCTCATAAAGCGGCCGTAACTGGTGATACAGTTGGTGATCCATATAAAGATACAGCTGGTCCCGCAATCAACCCAATGATTAAGATTACTAATATTGTGGCCTTATTACTTTTAGCAATGTTGGCTCATTAAATTTATCGATAAAAGCTAGATGTTTTAAACACATCTAGCTTTTATTTTGCTTCTTTATTGAAACGTCCTATATTACCAAAGAATTGTTGTAATACTGTAAGTTCTTGACCAGATGTTGGTGTTTCTTTGGTAATTGGATTAATAATCCGACCATCTTCATATCCGTAAAGTTGAATATCATCAACAACCCCACTAGGGTCAAATTTTACAACCAGCACTTGCTGATCAATTATTTTTGGTTCAAGAAAAGCAAAGGTTTCGCTTTTACGGCTAACATAATACCAAGTTTGATCATTGAAAGTACCAATTGTTGATGGTGTACCTAAAAGTTGTGCAACTTGAAGTTTAGTATGAATTTTAGGTTGGACAGATAAAACTTTTTCTGGATCAGGTAAATTTCCATGCACCTCAAGACGCGGGTCACATCCGCTTAGTAACAAAACTGCACCTAAAACCAAAAGATAAGAAGTTTTATTGTTAAAATGAAAATATCTGTTTTTCATCTGCGTTATCAAATTCATTTTTTATACAGTAGCATAATTTGATCATTTGTTATAATACAATATTTATGAAAATATTATCTCGTATCTTTAAAAAATCATCATCAAAAAACATTGCTTGGGATCTTTATACTAAAGTGGTCGAGCAAGCAAGACATCCTGTTTTTTATAATAAGTTTTTTGTACCTGATACCTTAGATGGCCGTTTTGAGCTTATTATACTTCATATATATACCCTTATGCATCAATTTAAAAGCCGCCAAAATACAAAAATTTTAAATCAAGAATTATTTGATGTCTTGTTCCAAGATATGGATTACAATTTGCGAGAAATGGGGGCTGGTGATTTAGGTGTGGGAAGGCGAATCAAAATTATGATTCAGGCTTTTTATGGGAGAATCAAAGCATATGATCAAGCTTTTTCTGATTCTGACCCTTTTCATGCGTTACGATTAGCTTTTACGCGTAACGTTTATGGGACAATGGATTCCATAGATCAAGAAATTGTGGATAAAATGGTTCTTTATATTAAAGAAATGAAAGAATTTTTTTCAACTATCCCTACAGAAGATTTTTTAAAAGGGAATTTTGCTTTTCCAAATCCTGAAAAGCACTTTCCAATTATTAAATAATTTGGCTAGTAAATTAGCATTTTTTTTATTAGATTAATTATTTATGATATTGATTTTATATGTCGTTTTCTTGCTCTTAGAATTATTTTTATGTAGAAGAGTAGGTTGTTTAATAATTATTGCGTATGGAAAGAAATTAATATGGCAGTACCAAAGAAAAAAACGAGCAAATCAAGACGTAATATGCGTCGTGCTCATCATGCATTATCACCCATTCAAAGTAAAGAATGTCCTCAATGTGGTGAATTAAGATTACCCCATCATGTTTGTAAATCTTGTGGGCATTATGCTGGTCGGGAAGTAATCCAGACAACAGGAAAAGAATAAATCGTTATAAATATATTTTTTTAGAGTTGAATTTTGACTAATCAACTTACAGTTGCTTTGGATGCTATGGGTGGGGATCATGCTCCTTATATGGTTATTAAGGGAGCAAGTATTGCACAAAAACGTTTTCCTAAGATCCATTATATTATTGTTGGTGATCAACACCAAATTGAACCTTTGATTGATGCGCTGCCAGAATTAAAAGCTGCTTCAACTCTTATTCATTCGGATCAACAAGTGAAAGCTGATGATAAACCGGCTGTCGCTTTAAGATCCGGGCGTCAATCAAGCATGCGTTTAGCATTAGATACTGTTCATGAAGGACGTGCCCAAGGTGCCGTCTCAGCTGGTAATACAGGTGCATTAATGGCTATTGCCAAATTTGTTCTAAAAACATTACCAGGAATTGATCGTCCTGCCATTGCATCATTTTTTCCGACTATGCGAGGTGAAACAGTTATGTTGGATCTCGGGGCTAATATCCAATGTGATAGCGATAATTTGGTCCAATTTGCAATCATGGGTAATGTTTTTGCTAAAACAGTTTTAGGTGTTTTAAAACCTTCTATTGGTCTCCTTAATGTTGGGTCAGAAGATATGAAGGGTAATGAAATTATTAGACAAGCCCATAATATATTAAAAGAGATTAATATACCTGGTCGTTATCATGGCTTTATTGAAGGAGATGACATTACCAAGGGTACTGTGAATGTTGTAGTGACAGATGGGTTTTCGGGGAATATAGCTTTAAAAACAATTGAAGGCACAGCAAAACTTTATACAGAATTTTTAAGAAATACATTTAAAAGTTCTTTTTTGGCACAATTAGGTTATCTTTTATCAAGACCTGCTTTAAATAGTTTGAAAATTAGATTGGATCCACGTCGCTACAATGGGGCAATTTTTTTGGGTTTGAAAGGTGTAGTGATTAAAAGCCATGGTGGGACTGATGCGTTGGGATTTGCTAATGCAATTGGTGTTGCTGTTGATATGATTACACAAAAATCGATTGAAAAAATTCAAGATAATTTTTCAACAATATCTTCTACACTTTTAAACCAAAGTTCATAAAGTATTTATTGAAAATGTTAAAACGTTCGATAGTCATGGGTTGTGGTAGTTTTTTACCTGATAAACTGGTGTCTAATAAAGATCTTGAAAAAGATCTTGATACTTCAGATAGTTGGATCCAACAAAGAACCGGTATTCGACAAAGATTTATTGCATCAGATAATCAACTTACATCACATTTAGCAATAGAAGCAGCAAGAAAAGCTCTTTTTAATGCTTCAATTGATGCATCAGAAATTGATTTAATTGTTTTAGCAACAGCAACTCCAGATCGTACGTTTCCAGCAACAGCTGTCCGTGTTCAATCTGCCTTAGGTATTCAAAAAGGGGCGGCTTTTGATGTTCAAGCGGTATGTTCTGGATTTATTTATGCTTTAGCTGTTGCAGATAATTTTTTAAAGCTTGGGCAAGCGAAAACAGCTCTGGTTATTGGAGCAGAAGTTTTTTCAAGAATTTTAGATTGGCAAGATCGTCGCACATGCGTCCTTTTTGGGGATGGTGCTGGAGCGCTTATTTTACAAGCAAAAGATATAACAACAGATAAAAATAATTTATCTAAAGATGATCGCGGTGTTTTATCAACGCATCTTTATTCTGATGGTCGTTATGAAGATTTACTTTATGTTGATGGGGGGCCGGCTTCAACAAATACAGTTGGGAAGTTACGCATGGCTGGAAAAGAAGTTTTTAAACATGCGGTACAAAAAATGGGTCAAGCTGTAGAGACAGCTTTACTTCACAATAATCTTTCCGTATCAGATATTGATTGGTGGGTACCTCATCAAGCTAATAAACGAATTATTGATAGTATAATTGAGCGTATGCATATATCACCTGAAAAAATGATTATAACAGTTGATCAACATGCGAATACATCAGCGGCATCAATACCTTTGGCGTTAACCCAAGCAGTTGAAGATGGCAGAATTAAACCAGGTCATCTTGTTTTATTAGAAGCTATGGGTGGCGGATTTACATGGGGTTCTGCTTTACTACGTTGGTAAAATAATTTTATTTTTTAAATATTTTTGCTTATATTTTTTGTTTGGGTTGACGATATAAATTCTTCCGATTATCGTTGAATATGAAAATGATGAGGGAGAAAAAATGCACGATAAAGCCTTGACTAGAGCTCATTTAAGTGAAGCAGTTTACCAGCAAATTGGCCTATCTTTACAAGAATCAGCACATATTGTAGATAAAGTTTTTGATGAGATTGCAGAAGCCTTAATCAAAGGTGATTCTGTAACTTTATCAACTTTTGGCAGTTTTAATATTAGGCAAAAAAAACAACGTATGGGGCGTAATCCTAAGACAGGAGAGCTGATTCCTATTACAGCTCGGTCTGTATTAACTTTTAAAGTATCATCTATGCTAAAAGAAAAAGTTAATAAAAATTTATCTGCCATAAAAAATATCAATACGCTAGAGAAGTAATAATGAAAACACCGGTTATTACAAAAATTCTGGATAATATTAAAGAAGGTTTGGCTGATACACCTTTGATTAAATCAAAGCAACGCAAATTGCTTGTTAAA
>JAIBAD010000023.1 GCA_019695395.1 Alphaproteobacteria bacterium | reverse complement strand
TGCCCCAGCTCCTGTTGCGGCACCTGCTTACAGACCTGCTACTTATCAAGCACCTGCACAAACCCAATTAATCAATCTTGGTTCAGGTGGTAGTAGTCAAGAAGCAGCTCCAGCGCCACAATACAGAATTGAGTACAGACCTGCGGTTGAAAGAACTGAACCTCTTAAAATTACAATTGATAAACCACAAGTTTCTACTTATGAGGTTGTTTTATTAAAATTAAATGAAAACCCAATGTTCAATGATAAACTTGAAGTTCTTAACGTTGTCGAACAATCAGCAGTTGGTGAAGCAAACCTTAGTGATGCCGACAATGGATCAAAAGAAAAAGCTGCAACAGTTGCCGACCAAGATAGCGATAATGAAGAAGGTGGTAACGAAGGTGCCCAAGAAGGTGGTCAAGAAAACCCAGGTGGTGATTTTAACCAAAACGTTGACTAATTAACCAAACTTCAATTGTAACTCCCTAACTTGATCCCCCTTAAAATAAGGGGGATCTTTTTTGGTCAATTATATATTATCTATTTTTATAAGCGCCTAGAAGAAATTCTTTATTTCCTTCTGCCCCTAAAATTGGACTTTCAATAATATCCATAACATTCCAACCCTGTTCTTCTACCCATTTCCATATCGTATCACAAACCTTTTGATGTAAAACTGGATCGGTAACTATTCCACCCTTTCCTAAATCTTTTTTTCCAACCTCAAATTGTGGTTTAATGAGGGCAATCAACCATGCTTCGTTACCAACTAAGTGTAAGGAGGCAGGTAAAATTGTACGCAGTCCAATAAAACTTGCATCACATGTAATAAGATCTATTTTTTCAGAAAAATTTTTAGATTGAAGATAACGCGCATTTGTTTTTTCCATAATAATAACACGTGGATTATCACGTAATTTCCATGCAAGTTGGCCATAGCCCACATCAACAGCGTAAATTTTTTTTGCCCCATGGGTTAAAAGGACATCTGTAAACCCCCCAGTTGATGCTCCTAAATCAAGACAAATTTTATTGGTCGCAGTAAAATTAAAAATTTTCAAAGCATGGGCCAATTTAATACCACCCCGTGATACCCATGGGTGATCCTTATCTTTAAGTTCTAACAAGGAATCAGGTAATAAAAAATCACCTGGTTTATTTATTTTTTTATCACCAGAAAATACTTTACCAGCTAAAATAAAAGCAGATGCTTTACTTCGCGTTTCTGCCAGCCCTCGATCTACAAGCAATTGATCTGCCCGTATTTTTTTAGGTTTGATTAATGTCATAGATTAAAATTTGATTTTTCCATTAAAAAAACTTTATGATAAAATCTATAAACCAATAATAACGAGGTAATAAAAAGACCTGCCGCCAATCCCCACCATATGCCAAGAGATCCGTAGCCTAACCAGAAACATAACACCCATCCTAATGGGAAACCAATAACCCAATACCCAAAAGATGCTGCTAAAAAAGGAATCTTCGTATCTTTTAATCCACGTAAACATCCACCCGCAACCACCTGTAACCCATCAAAAAATTGAAAAATTGCACATACTGCCAAAAACGAGGCAGCTAGCTCAATAACCTTTACCTGATCTCCTTTTAATGGGTCTAAATATAATAAAGGTATATTAGCGGCATAACAATAAGTTATGAATGCCGCTATAAGCATAAATGATCCTACAAAAATTAAGGCTAACGTTGCAGATAATTTAATTTCATTAAAAGATTTTGTAGCCAAATTGGTTGCAACTCTTATACTTACCATATGGGTAAAGGCTATAGGGATCATAAAAATTGTTGTCATATAATTCATAACAATTTGAGTTGCGGCCAATTCATTTGTACCTATATATCCCATTGTTAAAGCAACAGCATAAAAGATACCCATCTCAACCAATATCATACCCGCAACTGGTAACCCTAAATAAAAGAGATCCCAACATAAAGGCCAATCTATTTTTTTAAGATTTTGGAAAACATAATAATGTTTAAAGTTTTTTGATACATAAATATATAAACCCAAAGCTATAAACATACCCCAACATATAAGTGTGGTCGCTAAACCTGAACCACTAACACCCATCATAGGCATTCCCCATTTTCCATAGACTAACATATAATTAGCTATGAAATTTAACCCAATAGCAATTAAGGTAATAAAAAGAACTATTCTACCTTTATTTAAAGTAACAACCAGGCCACGTAAGATAAAGAACCACATATAAGGAATAAAAACCCAAACTGCACTTTGCATATAAGATTTACCTAATAAAGCCACATCTGATTTTTGTCCAAAAAAAATCAATACCTTATCCATATGCCAACCGAGAATTATAGAAGGAATCGCAATTAACAAAGAAAGAACTAAACCTTGTCTTGTAATATGTGCCATACTCTCGTGATCGTCCCGGCCATATGCTTCCGCTACCTTGACATTAACCATCGACACTAAATTAAGACATATATATAAGAATCCAAAAAGTAATCCACCAGAAATCCCTAAAGCAGCAAGTTCTAAACTTCCTAATCTTGCAATAATTAAATTATTGGTAATATTCATAGCCATTTCTGCTAAAAAAGACACAGCTAACGGCAATGCCATACTTAATTGTAGGAAGGTTTCAGTCCAATATTTATCTAAATTTTTATACATATTAATTTTAGAAAATTATCTAGTTATTCATATTTATTCTGTATGAAATGAAAAATTTTATGAAGAAGGCAGAAATTAATGACGGCGTTTCACAACAAAATCAGCCATAGCCTGCAAAAGGTGTGCTTTTTCACCAAAAGGTTCCAAATAATTTTTTGCTTGGCGCGCCAAAAGATAGGCCTGGGTTCTTGCGCGCTCTACCCCCAAAATTGAAACGAAAGTTGCTTTACCTGCAACCGCATCTCTTCCAACTGATTTACCCACTGTATCTTGGTCACCTTCTGTATCAAGCAAATCATCGGCAATTTGAAAGGCTAACCCCAAATTATGCGCATAGGCATGTAAAGCTTGACGTGCTGCTTGGGGAGCATGTCCTAAAATCGCCCCTGATTCACACGCAAAAGCAATAATAGCCCCAGTTTTTAAACGTTGTAATCTAATAATAGAACCTATATCTAAAGAAGAATCTTTTTCAGCTTGTAAATCAAGCATTTGTCCCCCAACCATGCCGGCAGCACCTGATGCTTTTGCCATGGAAATAATTAATTCACTGCGCACTTGGCTATCACTATGTGTTTCTGGATGGGCTAAAATTTCAAACGCAAGGGTTAAAAGTGCATCACCCGCCAAAATAGCTGTTGCTTCATCAAATTTTTTATGAAGAGTTGGTTGTCCCCTTCGTAAATCGCTATTATCCATTGCTGGTAAATCATCATGTACCAAACTATAGCAATGAATCATCTCTATTGCAGCCGCGGTACGTAGGGCTGAAACTTCACTCACATTGAATAAACGCGAACTTGCCAAAACTAAAAATGGTCTAATTCTTTTACCTCCACCCATCACAGCATAATGCATAGCCTCTAAAACTCTTTGTTCTGGACAATTTGCATCAGGTAATAATTGTTCTAAAACATTATTTATAACCCTAGCAATTTCTGCTAAATGATCATCAAAACGATTACTCAAAAAAACCTCTTACCTTTAAATAGCTCTATATTAGTAAAACATAATTATCTATTGCTATAGTATTATGAGATAGTCCATATATTTCAATATTATTATCTAAAATACATAATTTTATTAATTCTTTATATCAAAATTTAATGATTCCGTTGTAATATCACCATTTTCTTGAACAATAATACGATCAATTTTCATTTGCGCTTCACGTAATTTTTGTTCGCAATGTTTTTTTAAAGCATTACCTCGTTCATAATATTCAATCGCTTCATCTAACTTGCTTTCACCTTTTTCAAGTAATTTGACAATATTTTGTAATTCTGCCAAGGCTTCTTCGAAACCTAATAAGGCAATATTATTATCTTGGAGATTCTTTTTCGCCATATAAAATACTTTCTGTATGTATGCTAGAAACGATAAAAATTATTTTTGTATATTATATTAATTTTTTAATTATAACATATATAAAAAATATCAACAAAATACCTTAAAATTTACAAATATTATGGAAAATTTAAAACAAAAAGACTTATCAGGATTTGCGCATACTTTAGGTTATCATCTTGCAGAATGGGATGAAGGCTTTGCCAAAATTATTTTGCCACTCAATGAAAAACATTATAATCGTCTTCATATACCCCATGGTGGTGTATTAGCAAGTTTAATTGATACTGCATGTGGATATGCAGGTACATATCCTATTAATGAGCAAGCGCGTACTGCTGTGACACTCTCTTTAAATTGTCAATTTATTAATAAAGCTGAAAATAATTCAGAGCTTTATGCCCTTGGATATTTGTTGGGTGGGGGTAAAACCATCTTTTTCTCTAAAGCAGAAATATATGATGCTTCCAATAAACTTATTGCGTGTGGGGATGGTACTTTCCGTTATTTAAATACGATACAAAAAAATAATTCTTAATTAAAGTACGTGATGAGCATCAAGAACTTTTGCACTTTGCGCTGTTTCTGATTCAGGGGCATACTCAACAAGTTGTTCACATAAAGATCGAATCGCATGCCGATTATTATGGATCATATGTTCTGCCAATAGCTTTAAATCTCTAATATTGGCATGACTTGCATTATCCATATCAAAGTTACCTGTTTCTAATCTTGCTTGAAAACGATAATATTGTCTGCGCCCATATTCTGTTGTAGGCAAAAGTGATGACAATTGATGATCAACCATATCACTACCCCCATCACACATAACACCAAAAACATGCTGCGCCCATCGTAGCGCACCCCATCTTTGAGCCTCATCATAAGCCAAGCGTCCTGTTGTTTCCCCTGTACCTAAAGAAACCACAAGAAATTCATCATTGTCTGGAAATCTTTGTCTTGCTTCAAAAAAGGCACACAAAGCTGGATTAAAAGCAAAAACTGCCCCATCAATCAAGGCATAATAGTCACCTGGTCCATCAATTTGTAATCTTGCTGGTTCAAAATATGTAGGTGCTGCTGTAGTTGCGCGTACAACCTGCCACATATGAAAATCAAATTGGGCATTTTGACGTGCAACATTGCGTTTAAAAAAGAGAGGTAATCGGCGTTCCATTTCATAAGCCGATATCATGACATCAGTTAAAGCTTGGCTTAACCGTAAATCACCAAAATAGGATTTAAGAGATTCTTCCATAGGAATCGCAGAATATTTACCATCTGCTAGATTACCAACCGCCCTAATTTTACGCCATACAGATCTTGAAAAAACCCTCTTACCATCCTCTTCGTAAAATTTGATTAAATCTTTAGCTAAATGTTTTACACCCCCATTACCATCAGGAATACAAAGAGCCAAGGCCATTAACCCACCTGTTGATGTTCCTGCAATCAAATCAAAGAGTTCGTATATTTTTTTTCCGGTCCGTTTTTCTATATCAGCCAAAACCATCGCAGGAATAAGCCCACGAATACCTCCCCCATCAATAGATAAAATTCGGATTGGTTTCTTGGGTGTTGAATCACGAGATGATGTTTTCCGTACATCTAAAATATTGTCGTGCATAAAAGCCGAAGGCATTTCAATATCTTTATTTGGCTTATGTAATAATAAATCTATTGTCACAGTATTACTTACCCATTTTGTCTTTTAGCACTATAAAAATTCAACCATTAAGATATATAAAAATTCTATCAGTTAATTCATAAATTGAAATCAAGGATACCAACATAAAGCTATCTATTATTTATAAACTACTATCTATAGATTGTAAATTCTTTCATGATGAATTTATCTACAAGAGTTATCAATTTACGTCATATTCAATGCTATAATAGAATAGTTAATAAAGTTTAAATTTTGAGAGATTGATAATTTTGTTTCCAATTCCCTTTTATCGTGTAAGAAATAACAAATAATAACAAACTATTTAAAAGAATTAAAAATTTCGATATAAGAAATCATGTCGCTTACAGAGCTTTCTATTATTTTTTTGTTTTTGGGTTTTGCTTATAGCTTTTCTACATTAGGCTTTATTCTTGTAAATAGTAGTTCTACTTTTATTAACTATGCCTTAGGCGGGCTTATTATTCTTTGTGGAGTTATTGCTGGATATATTGATCAATTACAGAATCTACCCTCAGCTTTAGTTTTTATAAGCTCTGTAGGTTTATGTACCTTAATATTAACACTCTTTTTATTATTATTTCATAAAGCCTTTAAAAATCGTTCTAAAAAGAATTCTTTTATGGCAACTATTGCTTTAGCCATTTTTATTGAAAACATTTGGCCATTATTTAGCAATATACCTATCACATCTCTTTATCCTAAAACCTTACCTTCACTTGGCCAAAATATTATGATCAATTTTTTTTGGGATAATTTAGATCCCTATAGGGATTCGCTTATCATTTTATTTATCACAATTGTTATCCTTTTAGTTTTTTATTACATATTTACATTCACTTTAATGGGCCAACAAGTACGCGCATGCCAACAAGACGAAAACATGGCCCAGGCTATTGGTATCTCAAGCAACATTATTTCGGTTATAACCATCGCATTTGGATCAGCTTTCTGTGGGATCGCAGGATATTTTTTTAGCCGCCAATCTTTTTTTATAGAAACAAATAGTATAGATTTAATTGTCAAAATTTATCTTTGTATTGTTCTAGGTCAGCAAAAATTACCCAAAACAATTATAGCAAGTTTTTTTCTGGCTTTCATAGAAATTGTGATAACAATTTTTTCTTCCTATCTTTTTGCTGAAATTGTTATTTATAGTCTTTTAATAATTGTTTTAATGAAAAAATACACTTTGCCTTTTTCTTTATATTTATATAAACAAACAAGATGGCGTTAATGAAAATTTTAGATAAAAAAAAAATCTTGTCGGTCTATGCCTATTTTTTGCCATTTTTAGCAGGATCTATTCTTATAGGTATTTATTATATCAGTACCTATAATCCTTATTATCTTCATCTTTTTACACTTGCCTGTTGTTATAGTCTTCTTGTTATTGGTTTCGACATTGTTTTTAACCAATCTGGTTTTTATGCTTTAAGCCAGGGTTTCTTTTTTGGTATCACCGCTTATTTAACAGCTTTTTTAACAGCCCAATTTGTAAATAATTATTTTTTAATTTTGGGATCAGCTTTAATTATTGTTATGTGTCTGGGATATATTATAGCGCATATCCTTTTACCTTTAAAACCTTTCCAAATTATTATACTTACCTTGGGTTTAAGCGAATTATGTAGGCTTATTAGCCACTATTGGGCTACAACGCTGCAAAATTATGCTCATGTTCAACATATCCCAGAAATTCAATTCCAGAATATTCAATTTGAATCAGGATCCCTTTTCATTTTAATTTTTATTATTATTTGTGCTTTTATTGCGACAAAATTTAAAAGCAGACTTATGGATTTAGCATTTTATTTTGTCAGGGACAATCGACATCTCGCAAACCATTTAGGATTAAAAGCTAATAGTTTAAGGTTAAAATCATTTTTATTTTCGGTTATATGCGCAGGCTTGGCTGGCAATGTTTATAGTCATGAAATGGGTTCCTTAACATCCGATATATTTAATCTTGAAATTCCAATTTTTTGTCTAGCCACCATAACATTAGCGGGCAGATATAAAATAAGTTTAACATTAATAATCAGCTTATTTTTATTTTATTGTACCTATTTACTTAACTTTAATAGTACAGAACGTTCCTTATTTTACGTGGCCGTTTTTTTATTCAATCTTGCGCTTTTACCCAAGGGTATTGGTTTTTATCTTGATCGTTTATTATATAAAATATCCAAGAAAAAAGAAAAATTAAATAAACCCAAACCCGTTCAATTAGGACACAATTTTTCCCCTGAAGATCCACAAAAAATTTTATCTGTTGTTAAACTTAGTAAAAAATTTGGCGGGATTGAAGCCATTAAAAAAATCAGTTTTAATGTTAAGCAAGGTGAAATTATTGGTCTTATTGGACCTAATGGATCTGGAAAAACTACCTTATTAAATTTATTGTCCGGTCTTATTGATTATGATCAAGGTGCAATGATTTTAAATGGGCAAAATCTTAATAATCCTAAAGCAAAAAAACAGGCAAAGTCAGCTATCGTATTTTGTCCTGATAGACCCTTTTTATTTTCAAAATTAAATTTAATCGACAATATTGCTGTGATTAGGGCCGCACATTACCGTTGGATAAATTTATGGCAAGAATTTAGATTAAGCCTATCAAAAAAACGTTTGGCCCAAGTAAAATCTGAAGCTTTGTATATGTTGAAACAGTGGGAGATACCACGCGAAATAGGTGAAAAATTTCCAAACTCTTTAGAACAAGGTACAAAAAAACGCGTCGACATTGTAAGAGCGTTAGCTTTTAATCCAAAAATAATTTTACTTGATGAACCCACATCGAATTTAGCAGATTGGGAACAATTATCATTAGCTATTAAATTAAAAGCTTTAGCCGAACAAGGATTATCTATTATTATTGCCGAACATAATATCCCCTTTTTATTTAATCTTGCCCACAAAATTATGTGTTTAGAAGTTGGTAAAATTATTGCCGCGGGGCCACCTTCTTTGATTAAAGAAAATGTAGCCGTTAAAGCCCTTTATTTTGGAGATAAAACACATATTTTATGACAAATACAATTTTAGATATTAATGGTGTCAGTGTAAGTAGACAAGGCAAATTATCCCTTGATCATCTAAGCCTATCTCTTTCGTCTGGAACCATAACTTTAATCTTAGGCGCTAACGGTGTTGGAAAATCAACGCTTCTTGCAACCATTATGGGATTTTATGATATACAATCAGGTACAATTAAATTTGACCATACCATTCTTGATGATAGCAAAAAAATTAAATTACCTATTGAAGAACGTGCCCATTTAGGTATTGGTTATTGTCCTGAAAGACGACGAATTTTTCCTGATTTAAATGTTTTTGAAACTTTATCAATTGCCTACCATAAAAATGAAAAAACAGTTTCAAAAAAAATTGAAGAAATTTATAAAATTTTTCCACAGCTTCATAATCAAGAACAAAAAAAAGCTTGGCAACTTTCCAGTGGTCAACAACAAATGCTTTCAGTTGGGCGTGCTTTAATGATGAGCCCCAAAATACTCCTTCTTGATGAACCTACGCTTGGGCTATCCCCTGCTGTATCTTTAAATTTGATAAGACAAATTCGTCTTGTTGCCAAAGGTGGAACCGCCGTTTTAATTACAAGCTCTACGACAAATTATGTCTTGTCGATTGCCCATCACATCGCCATTATGAAGAATGGATATATTGTTGAGGAAGGATCAGCCGAACAAATGAGGGAAAACCCTATTATTACAGCACCTTTTTTTGGGCAATCTTAAAACTTTCCTAGATATTAATTGATTGATAAACTATCCTGTACAAATAATTTTATCCATCAATATTGTCATAAGGAACAGTTAATATGAATTTTCCCTCATCTAATTTAGCTGGACGTACAGTTGCACGTATATTACTGGAAATAGAAGCTATACATATTCGCCCCCAACAACCTTTTACTCTTACTTCAGGTAGGCTTAGCCCAGTTTATATTGATTGCCGGAAAATTATCGCCTTTCCACGCGCACGACGTAAAATTATGGATTTGGCAGTTGATCTTATCGAACAAAAAATAGGGTTTGAATGTTTTGATGCCATAGCAGGGGGAGAGACAGCCGGCATTCCTTTTGCCGCGTGGATTGCTGAAAGATTTGCCTTACCTATGATGTATGTACGTAAACAAGCAAAAGGATTTGGCAAAAAAGCGCAAATTGAAGGTGATATAAAAAACGGATGGCGTTGTCTTCTTGTTGAAGATTTAGCCAGTGATGGGGGAAGCAAAATAAATTTTGTCAACGCTTTAAGACAAGCTGAAGCCATTGTCAAAGATATTTTTGTTATTTTTTATTATGATATTTTTCCAGCTAGTCAGCAAAGATTACAAGAAATGGATGTTAAGCTTCATCATCTTGCGACATGGTGGGATGTGTTAGAATATGTTCAAGCTGAAAAATTGTTTAATCATCAAGATATTGCAGCCATCAAAAATTTTCTTACTAATCCAGAACAATGGACACCCAATAATTCAGTAACTTCTCATAAATTATGAACAAAATTATAAAAAAAGGGACACAACTTAAAAAATCTTCCGTTCTTGAAATGGAAATGGGATTTCAAGCAGCACAGAAAAAAAATTTTAAAGAAGCTTTATATTGGTTTGAAAAAGCTTTAACAAAATCATCTTCTGATCCAACAATTTATCATAATATAGCTGTAACTTGGGTCAATTTGGGAAATACGGAACACGCCCTTTCTTATTTTTTTAAGGCCCTTGAAAAAGATCTTTATAATCAAGATATTGCTTTTATGCTGTGTCAAACTTTGCAAAATTTTAGAGGTACACTCAACTATCAAGTGCCCCCTAAAATTTTGCTTCATTGTTTTAATTTGCCAAATTTAGATTATCAAGTTTTTGCCCCTCTTGCTTTATCCCTATTTAAAACACGTCATCCCTTAACAAAAATATTGCAATCTCTTAATGAAACCACTCCAGATCTGGCAATTCAACAATTATTTACTTTACATTCAAGAGATATTTTAAACGATCCTTTATTAAACAAATTTTTACGTCAAACAATAAATCTGGACCAACAATTCGAAGTTTTTTTAGCAAATATACGAAAATATATTCTTGTTCATTTTGAAAGTTTACAAATTCATGAACCTACTTTAAATCATTTTATTATTTCATTAATTCAACAATGTATAAATAATAATTATGTTTTTTATATAGGTGCGGAAGAAACTAAGCTTTTAGATTTATATAAAGATATAGTAAAAAAAGAAAAAGAAATTAATTCATCGATCATCCCTTTTTTACTTTACGAACCTCTGGACCCGTCTTTTTTAGAAAAAGATTTATCATCATCCCTACCTAAAATTACATCAAATTTTATTAAAGATATTGTTAACGCACAAAAACGTGAAAATTCTTTAATACAGGACACAAAAGTTTTATCAAAACCGTGTAATGAAACGTCACAAATTGTTGCATCACATTATGAGGAAAATCCCTATCCCAGATGGCTTAGTATTTTAAAACCTTTATCCAACCATCAAACAACATTTATAGCGCGTGATAGACACAGCCCCCTTTCTATTTTAAGTAAAAAACAAAAACCTAAAATTCTTATTGCGGGATGTGGAACAGGAAAACACGTGGTTCAAGTTGCTTTTCAATATCCAAATTCTGAAATTACTGCCCTTGATTTAAGTTTAAAAGCATTGGCCTATGCGCAACAAAAAGCCCAAGAGTACAAACTTTCAATTAATTTTATGCAAGCTGATCTTCTTAATATTCATGACTTAAATGAAAAATTTGATGCCATCGAATCCATTGGTGTTTTGCACCATTTAAAAGATCCCTTAGTCGGTTGGGCATCCCTTGTTTCAAAATTAACAGATGATGGATTAATGACCATCGGACTGTACCGCAAATTAGCCCAACCTTTTATTAACCAAGCTCAAGAAAAAATTATTGATCTTAATCTTAAACCTAATTCTCACGATATTCGGTATTTTAGAAATTATATTTTCAATACTGATAAAGATATTATGTCAAATACCCATTCATGGCAAAATTGGGTTTCTTCTAAACGAGATTTTTATAATCTTGATGAATGTCGGGATTTTCTTTTTCATCAACAAGAACATTATTTTGATATCCCCCAATTAATTGATTATTTCAACCAGTTAAATTTAGAATTTGGGGGCTTTATACTTTCTTCTCATCGTTTTGCTATGGCCCATAAATTAGCTGGTTCCAAATTTAATCCGGGTAATCTTAATGATTGGTGGATCCTTGAACAACAGGAACCAGATATTTTCAATCGGATGTATATCTTTTGGTGCAAACGCAAAAAATAATAAATATTGCCATTTAATACTATTATTTAAAGATTATATTGTGACCAATATAATTTATCTTCGATTGTTTCAACCCAGCTATGGACATTAAGGGGATTTCTGGATGCGATTAATTTACGAAGTAATCCACCCTTTTTATCACCGATGGAAACAAATTTTGTTTTATCCCCAAATTTAGCTTGCATTACATTATGAACATTACCAATACCATCAATTAAACCTAATTGAAGAGCTTGGTGTCCTGACCAAATATCACCATTAAAAATTGCTGTTTCTTGATCTGCCAATCTGTTTCCACGTCTTTGACGAATATAGTTTTTAAAAGTTTCATGGAGATCTTTTTGAATTGTTAAAAGTCTATTAATATCATCCGGATTTTCAGGCTTAAAAGGATCAAGAAGAGATTTACGTTCACCAGCAGTATAAACACGGCGTTCTATGCCAAGCTTATTTATTAATCCTACAAAACCAAACCCTGCGCTAATTACCCCAATTGATCCTATTAAAGAAGCTTCATTCACAAAAATATCATCCCCTGCACAAGCTAACCAGTAACCACCTGATGCTGCAATATCTTCAACAAAGCTAACAACTGGAATTTTTTTCTCTTCGGCTAAGGTGCGAATACGATCTGCTATTAAAGATGATTGGACAGGCGATCCACCAGGTGAATTAATAACTAATGCCACAGCTGATAAAGATTTAATATTAAAAGCTTTTTCAATAGAAGGTGCGAGATCATGAAAAGATAATCTTTCACTAAATTTCTGTGAATGTCCAATAACACCAGAAAGACGTAATACAGCAACCGTTGGACGTGATTTAAATGATATACCAGGTAACTTAAACTTCATTAATCTTATAACTCCTATACTAAACCTTCTTTTAAAATAAGCGCGTGCCCATGTCTTAAAATAAATTCTGCGGGAACACTATAATTCTGGTTCTCTTGATGCAAAACCATACCTGCAGTCAATTTTAATGGTTTTGTTTTTCCTTTATAAATTTGGACAATAACACGATGCGATGCTTTATTTATTTTGGGCCATAAGGGAAATATAATTATTTCGGCTGCCCGATTTGATACAACATTAAGAATTTCAGGTAAACGTTCTGTCCGTTGAATAAAGGTAATTGTTCCTCCTACTTTAACTTTTGACCAACAAAAATCAACCCAATCTTCTAATGTTGCTGTACTTTCTATTTTTGAAATAACTTTATGCGAATAGGGGGAAGGTTTTGTCGCCCCATTTGGAAAATAGGGTGGATTAGCCATAACATGATCAAACAATTTTGATTGTAAAGTTGGGGGTGGATTTACAATATCACCTAAAATCAAATCAATTTTATCGTGAAGTTGATTATTTGCGACATTAAATTTTGCAAGTTGAATACAATGTTCTTGATGATCAATACCCCATATATTAATGTTTTTTTGTCTAAAAGCTAAACACAGAGCAGCAGCAGCTACCCCGGTACCTACATCCAAAATTGTTTCCTCTTCTTTGGCTGGAATACTTGCTGCAAGAAAAATAGGATCAATTGCCACACGGTAACCAAAAGCGGGCTGACGGATTATTAATTTGCCCCCCAAAATTCTATCATCAGTGGTTTGATTTAAATCAAGAATAGTTGATTTTGATACAGGTAGAGCCATAAAATTTGAAATTTCCTATATAACCAAAAATAAATCTTACAATAAATTAAAAATCATTCTACAATATATTAGAAAAATTTCATAATTAAATTAAGATTTTAAAATAGGTTTTTATGGCAGTTATTATTAAACTTGATCAAGAACGTGACGGTTCTAATCATACCAATGCCTTAACTGTTTTAACAGATCTTGTTCAGCAAGATTTAACCGCTGTTAATACACTTATTCTTCATGAAATGCAAAGTCCCGTCAATTTAATTCCACAACTGGCCAGCCATGTTATTGCAGCAGGTGGTAAAAGATTACGTCCTTTACTTACTTTAGCGGCAAGTAAATTATGTGGATATCAAGGTAAAAATCATATTGATCTTGCAACTGCTGTTGAATTTATCCATACAGCTACCCTTCTTCATGATGATGTTATTGATGAAAGTCTAATGAGACGTGGCCAACAATCCGCAAATTCTTTATGGGGTAACCAAGCAAGTGTTCTAGTAGGTGATTTTTTATTTAGCCGTGCTTTTCAACTTATGGTCAAGGTTGGGTCATTAAAGATCTTAGATATTTTATCAAAAGCTTCTGCTTTAATTGCTGAAGGTGAGGTTTTACAACTTATCAACAATAATAATACGGAATGTACCGAACAAGCCTATTTAGATGTGGTACGTGCCAAAACTGCTATACTTTTTTCTGCCGCATGTGAGGTTGGCAGCATATTAGCCGAGCGCCCCAAAATAGAACAAGATGGATTAGCAAGTTTTGGATTAAATTTAGGTATTGTTTTTCAACTTGTCGATGATGTGTTGGATTATTCTGCTCAGAATATTAAATTTGGTAAATCAGTCGGTAATGATTTTCAAGAAGGTAAAATTACCCTACCTATTATACTTGCCTATAGACGCGGTTCTGAAAAAGAACGTGAATTTTGGCGACGTGTTTTAGAACAACAAGAACAAAAAGAAGGCGATTTTGATTATGCGCTTTCTCTTCTTCATCAACATCATGCCTTAAAAGATAGCATCATACGTGCTAAATATTATGCTGATATTGCCCACGATTCACTAGATGCTTTTAAAGATAGTATCGAGAAAAAATCTTTACTAAATATTATTCATTTCTGTCTTAACAGAACATATTAATAAATTTATCAGCAAATATACTAAAACTAATATTAATAAAATTTTATTTTTTAATATTTTTGTTAAAAACTTATCCAGCTAGGAAATGATAAGTAAGTTTCAAAAAAAAATAATTTATGGACTAATAAAGGCATAATGTTATCTTTGTATTCAAGTCGTTTCCACAAAGGGTAGTATCAATATTGTCTGGGTTGATATTACTTTCTAAAAATAAGTTGATATAATAGTTTTTGAAATTATCATTCTGATATAAGCGGAGTGTAGCTCAGCCTGGTAGAGTATTGCGTTCGGGACGCAAGGGCCGGAGGTTCGAATCCTCTCACTCCGACCAAATTAAACTTACCTATAATGTAATCTTAGTACTTAATTTTTTTAGAATGATTATCTTTTTATTATATAAAATTTTTTTTTTTTTGATATTTAAATTATAATTATATTTTATATTATAATAAAATTTTATATAATTAACTAAAAATTAACTATTAGTTATTACTTGTATTAAAAAAATTAGTAAAATTTATTTAATATAAGGTAAAAATATGCAAACATTAAAAAAATTAATAGACAATCAACATAAAACAAATTTCAATCAATTTTATGATGATAGAAAAAATAATCAACAAAATACATTTTTTGATCAAACTAGTTTGACTAGGGGGTATAACGGGACTGCTGGTAATGATGTTATCTCTGGGCAATATGACGAAATGAATACCATTAATGGTTTTGATGGTAATGATGTTTTAACCGGGGCAAATCTTGCAGATATCCTATCTGGCGGTAAGGGCAATGATTGGCTTTATGGAAATGAAGGTAATAATACACTTTATGGTGGCGATGGTGATGATTATTTAATTGGGGGTTCAGGCGACGAAGAATTACACGGCGATGATGGGAATGATACAATATGGGCTGGATCTGGCAACGACCGTATAGAAACTGGTAATGGCAGCGATTCAGTTTTTGCTGGAGGTGGTACTGATATTATATCATCAAGCAACCTGGATGATGCCAATGATTTTATAGATGGCGGTGATGGCAATGATACTGTTATATTAAATATTGATCAAAATACTTTATGGACCAGATTTTATTTTACAAAAATTGGATCCAATGAATTTGCTTTAACTTCTATATTAACAGGTGAAATTGATCATTATAAAAATATAGAATATTTTTATACAGCAACAGATCGTAAAACAATTAAAATTAGCGATATATTACTTTCACCTGATTTATCATCTTCATATCTTCGCCAATCAATGGCAGGATTATCAACAAATTTATCTTCCGAATCTGAATTTATAAAATTAGAAAATGCAGATACCAATATAATACAAATAACTAATAGTAAAACTTTTTAACTATAATTATGTATTTTAAAAATAAAAGCTGCAAAACTAAAGCAGCTTTTATTTTATTTATTTCTTTATATCAAAGATTAACTTGTCAGTATTGCGTTCGGGACGCAAGGGCCGGAGGTTCGAATCCTCCATTCTGACTATAGGTTGTTTCTAATATAAGTATAGATATTTAATAAAATTGCTAGCATTATCTTGTCTTCTAGATTTTTTTTATTACATAACATAAAATATAAGCTTTATATTATATGGGGGATTCTTAATGAAACGTTCTTTTTGGATTATTATTATTTTGGCTGCCATAGGATTCTTTGCTATGCGTGGTATCAATATTATTCCCCGCCTAGACGAAAAAGTGAACGCATCCTGGGCTGAAGTCCAAAATCAATATCAACGGCGCCTAGATCTTATTCCTAACCTTGTTGAAACTGTTAAAGGTTATGCTAATTTTGAACAAAAAACGTTGACAGATGTTATTGAAGCACGTGCTAATGCCACCAAAGTTACCTTAACACCTGACCAACTTTCTGACCCAGAAGCTGTAAAAAAATTTGAACAAGCCCAAGGTACTATGGCCTCGGCTTTATCGCGTTTGATGGTCGTAGTTGAACGTTATCCTGATCTTAAGGCCAACCAGAATTTTCTAGCTCTTCAATCCCAACTTGAAGGTACAGAAAATCGTATAACCATTTCTCGCAAAGATTATATCAGTACCGTCCAAGAATATAATACCACGGTGCGTACCTTTCCTGGAATTATTTGGGCCACTCTTTATGGGGCAAAACCAAAAGTAACTTTTACGGCAGTTGAAGGGGCAGCAACACCACCAACTGTAAAATTTTAAATAATGCGCTTTTTTAGTTTATTTATTTTTGTTTTTGTTGTTCATTCAGCTTTTGCTGCTTTGCAATTTCCTGCTTTAACTGGACGTGTCGTTGATGATGCTCATATTCTTTCGTCTTCTGCACAACAAAACCTTACCCAAATGCTAGAAAATTATGAGCAAGCTAGTTCTAATCAAATAGCTGTTGTAACTGTCCCTACCCTGCAAGGCGTATCTATTGAAGAATATGGGTATCAACTGGGACGTACTTGGCAAATTGGAGAACAAGGGAAAAATAACGGGGCTTTGCTAATCATTGCACCAAATGAAAAGAAAGTAAGAATTGAAGTTGGATATGGACTTGAACCTATACTTACGGATGCTCTTTCAAGTAAGATTATCAATGCTATTATCATACCTGCCTTTCAAACAGGAAATATGGAACAAGGAATTATTGATGGTACCCAAGCCATATTGGCAGTTCTTGGTGGTAAAGATATCATAACTCCACCAACACCAAAAACAAATGAATTATCAGGCTTTGATATAGCACTCTTTTTTCTATTTCTCTTAGGATTTATTTTATTTGCTAGACGTAATCCTTTTCTTGCTTTAGCCCTATTATCTGGAGGTATTTCTAGATTTGGTGGGCGCGGCCGGAATTTTGGTTCTAGTGGTGGAATATTTAGAGGGCGCGGTGGCAGCTTTGGCGGTGGGGGCGCTTCGGGTTCATGGTAAAAACTTTATCTGCAGATGATAAAAAAGCTTTGGCCGATGCTATTACCGAAGCTGAACGTCAAACAAGCTTAGAACTTGTTGTTGTTATGGCACCTGCTAGTGATCCTTATCAAAGTTATCTTTTGATTTATGGTTTAATTTTAGGAAGTTTAATTGGTATGGTTTTATGGTCATTAAATTTAGTGACAGGATTTCCTTTTTTATTTGCTATCCAATTAAGTGTCGTAATGATCTTATCCTTTATCCCACAATTACGATCCTTATGGATAAAATTGGTACCCAAAAATATCCAACAATATCGTACAAAACAACGAGCTTATGAAGAATATTTTACCATCTCTCACCAAGTTTCAGCAACAATACCTATTGTGTTACTTTATATTTCAATTGCCGAACATTATGTTCATATTATCCCAAGTAGATTAGTTCGCGAAAAAATTTCTGAGGAACATTGGAATAATCTAGTCAATGAATTAACCACTACAATAGGAGCGCAAGGTATTAAAATGGCTTGTATTCAAACCATTCAGCATATTACTGATATTCTAAAACCACATTTTCCTGAAAAAGGTGAACAAAATAGTCTTTCTGAAACAATTGTAGAGGTTAATTAAAGATTAATTATAAGTTAATTCTTTAACCTTACCCCAAAAAACACGATAGGCATAAATAGTATAGCCAATAATAAAGGGCAAAACTATAAGAACACCAATTAAAATAATCATTAATGCATCAGAGCTACTAGCCGCCTGCCATATTGTTAATTGATCAGGCACAATATAAGGATAAAAACTATAAGCAAGTCCATGAAAACCTAATAAAAAAAGTCCAACGCTACCCGCAAAAGGAACCCAACTATAATGGTCTTGCGGATGGGGTAATTTTTTTAACATTATTTCGGTAAGTATAATAACCAAAGCTGTTATTAAGGGTATTGGTAATAATAAAAAGAAATTAGGTAAATTAAACCATTTATCAAAAATACGAGAGTTTATAAGTGGGGTTGCTATTGATACTAATGCTATACCTAAAGCCGTTCCCCAAAGCGATAAACGTGCCCATCTCACTGCTTTTTTTTGTAAATCTCCCTCGGTTTTCATAATGAGCCATCCAGCCCCAACAAAACTATACCCACATGCTAAGCAAACACCAACCAGTAAACTGAATATTACTGCCATGACAGTAGGGGTAAAGCCAACAATATACATGCCTAACATATAACCTTGCGCCACAGATGTCAGCAAAGAGCCGAAGGTAAATCCCCTATCCCATAAATATTTATGGTGGTCGCGAGCTTTAGCCCGAAAGTCAAAAGACACACCACGGATAATCAATCCAGCAATCATAATCGCTGTGGGAATATATAAATTAGTTAAAATGATTCCGTGCGCCATAGGAAAGGCAACTAATAAAATACCAATTCCTAAAACCAGCCAAGTCTCATTAGCGTCCCAAAAAGGGCCAATTGACGCAATCATCATATTTTTTTGATCATAATTAGCACATCCCATAAGAATACCAACACCAAGATCGTAACCATCCAAAATAACATAAACAAGAATAGCAATCCCCATAAGAGCCATAAATATTAAAGGTAACCATTGGTTAAAGTCCGAAGTATCCATGATTTATTACTTTCTAGTTTCAAATAAATGACTGTAAGTATCATACGCTATATCAGAAGAAGGGGAAGATTGCACAGCTTTGCGTGCCATATAAAATAATACACTTACAAAGGAGATAATTAAAAACATGTAAAGTGCAAGATACATAGCTAATGTACCTTGAATCATAGGGGCCGTTACATTCGAAGCTGCAGCATCAGCCGTAAGGAGTAAATTGTACACAAGCCAAGGTTGTCTTCCAATTTCTGTTGTATACCAACCAGCCAAGGTTGCGATCCAACCCGCAAATGTCATAGATACTAATATAATTGATAACCATTTTGTTGGTTTTTTATAGCGATAAAATTGCCATACTACAGCCCATGAAACTAGAAGCATCAATAAACCAACACCCACCATTATACGAAAAGAAAAAAAAATGGGCGCAACGGGTGGATATTGATTATCAAATTCATTCAATCCTAAAACTTTACCATTCCATTGGTGAGTCAAAATCAAACTGCCTAAATCTGGTATACTTAATTCATACTTATTAATGCGTTTTTCTTCATCAGGTATAGCAAAAAGACGTAAATCTGCCCCCTCTTCTGTATTCCATATTCCTTCCATTGCAGCAATTTTGGCAGGTTGATATTTTAGTGTATTAAGCCCATGCATATCGCCTATAATAATTTGCAAAGGAATTAAGAGTGCTGCTATCCAAACAGCAAGTTTCATTGCACTTAAAACACTGGGGCATCGATCATTATAGAGGAAACGATAAGCTGACACCCCAGCAATTAAAAACGATGCCGTTAAACCCGAAGCCAGCAGCATATGAATAACCCGATAAGGCATCGATGGATTAAAAAGAATTTCAACCCAATTGGTAGCATAAACAATCCCATTCCGCATTTCAAAACCTGACGGGGTGTGCATCCAACTATTCAAAACTAAAATCCAAAAAGCTGATAAAGTAGTACCAATCGCAACCAAGATAGTTGCCAAAGTGTGCATCCTGTTGGAAACACGGCTGAAACCAAAAAGCATAATACCGAGAAAGGTTGCTTCAAGAAAAAAAGCGGTTAAAACTTCGTAAGCAAGAAGTGGCCCTGCGATATTTCCAACTGTCATCATAAAGCCTGGCCAGTTGGTCCCAAATTGAAAAGACATGGTAACGCCAGAAACAACACCAAGTGCAAAGCAAAGCGCAAAAATTTTAACCCAGAATTTATAAGCAGCTATCCATTTGTTATCTTGGGTTTTATTGTAACGCAACTTAAAAAATAATAAAATCCAAGCAAGAGCAATGGTAATTGCAGGAAATAATATATGAAATGAAATATTCGCAGCAAATTGGATACGAGCCAAAAAATAGGCGTCCATTCTATCTCCCCTATGTTAATGGATAAAACAGAACAATAATTTTATAGTATAAATAATACTCTATTAGCAGCAATTATACAAAAAGCCGCATGACTAAAATAGCTAAAATAAAAGTAAATTATCTATTCTTATTCTTCACTGAAAACTTTTAAAGTGGAACTACTTAATTGATGATTTTTATAATCAATATTTATTTTAAGATGATTCTTTTTTAATTTTATAAAATTCAACGCCAATGCTATACCAAACATCGTAATTAACATACCTATTATACCTAACCATCCTAATTTTTCATCAAATAAAATATAGGCATATAATGTTGTTAAAGGTGGTATTAAATAAAAAATCAAAGCTACCGTTGAAACTGCACCCTTTCTTATTAGCCAGCCTAAAACACTTATTGCACAAACAGATTGCATCACCGATAGCCAAAAAAGGCAAAAGATAAATTCGTTTGACCAATGGATAGATTGTTCATGAAAAATATAAATCATCGGCCAAATAAGCAGAAATGAAAAAGCTAATTGAATAACCCGTCCTGCTCGCATGTCAACATTTTGGCAAAATTTCTTTTGATAAATGGTCCCAAGAGTAATGCTTACCAATGCTGCTGAAACTAATAAAATACCCTCAAGATCTACGGTCATATTTTGTAATTTAGGTTCGATGATAAAAATTATTCCAATAAAACCTAGTAATAATCCTAACCATTGTTTATAGGTTATTTTTTCACCCAATATAGGGCTTGCCAATATAGTTGTTAATAAAGGCTGTAATCCAACAATAATTGCAACCAATCCAACCGGGGTGTTTCTATAAACAGCCATCCATGATGCAACTACATAAAATACATGAAGTAAACTCCCAGAAATAGCTAAATGCATTATAGTTTTTAATTTTCTTGGCCACGGTACCTTAACCCAAAAGGCGAAAAACGTACTAACTATCACCGCTATTAAAAGTCGCCACCAGATCAAAGTAAACGGTTCTGAATAACGCAGTCCAATTTTTGTAACTATAAAACCTGGGCTCCATAACACAATAAATAAAATAGATAAATATATTTGAGCGTTAGAATTTCGAATTAATTTTGGATAATTTTCATGATCATGATATTGCATAAACTCTTTCAATATTAAAATAATTGTTTAAAAGAATGTTTACATAGATCATTATGTATGTAAATTACAATTTATTTTCTAATGATAAAATTATATTTATTCATATAAATAAAAGTAATTTAAGCTAATTCATAAATTATTATAAAAATAACTTATAAATAAAAGCCACAGAATTTAATCTGTGGCTTTTATTAACATATCTTCCTTGTTTAGTTTTGAAAATAATTATTTGAAACAAATAAAGGTTGATCCTGTCTATTGGTGGCATAACCATTATTTAATGATGCACTTTCTGAGAAACTACCCATCGATTGCATTAATAAAGATGGACTCTCTATGGTTAAACTAGCCATAAAATCTTTAACCAATATATTCTTTTGGATACCATCAACAGAATATCTTATATATTCAATATTACGGCATATATCTGTTTCGCCCGTTGCTTTGTTAAAGATGGTAAATTCATTTGGTGAATTCATTTTTAATTGTAATGTACCATTTTTATATTCATTTAGATTATTTAAAACTAATGTATCTTCTCCATCCCCGCCATCATAAAGATCACCCAAATCATGTATTTGGGTAAGATCCAAAATAACATCACCATCGCCCATAAGAATAGTATCATCTCCGGCACCACCGCTTATAATATCAAAACCTATATCACCGGCAAGTATATCATTACCATTTCCACCATAAATTTCGTCATTACCATCACCACCTGAAATTTTATCATCACCATCTTCACCTAATAATATATCTTTTCCACCATAACCATACATGATATCATCCCCATCTTCACCATGTACAATATCATCACCATTTCCACCATCGATATAATCTTTTCCTAATCCACCTAAAATTTTATCGTCACCACCATCACCTTGTAAATGATCATTACCTTGGCCACCGTAAATTTCATCATTACCATCCCCACCAAAAACGGTATCGTTATCAAGCCCGCCAGCCAATGTATCATCTCCAATCCCGCCATAAATATCATCATCACCTTTTTCCCCATCAATGCTATCATTCCCATCTTCACCCTTTAAAAAATCATCACCTTCACCACCTAAAATACCATCATTGCCATTTCCGCCATTAACTGTATCATTGTTACCACCACCGTTCAATAAATCATCATCGTCCTCACCATATAATTTATCTATACCATCTCCGCCATTTAATTCATCTCGTCCCACATCACCATATAATTCATCTTGTCCAGTCCCACCATACAATTTGTCATCACCAGCGCCACCTTCAAGTATACCGATATATAAAGGGCTAGACAACACACCACCAGTAATAATGTCATTCCCATTACCCCCATATAAATGGCCAGTTCCATTTATAATATCATTACCTTCATCACCATAAATATCATTATAACCATCGTTATCTAAAATTTTATCGTCACCATTTTCTCCGTATAGTTTATCATCTCCATCCCCTCCCTCGACTTTATCATTACCTTGGCCTGCAAAAATGGTATCATTATCTTCATCACCAAATAATTGATCATTATCATCCCCACCTTCAATATAATCTTGACCTTCACCTGCGTGAATCCAATCATCACCTGTATTACCTAATATGCTGTCATTTCCCTCTTCACCATAAAGAAAATCTCTACCTTCATTTCCTTGTACAGAATCGTTGCCATAACCTGCAAAAACCCAATCATTACCCTGACCACCTGTGACATAATCGTTATCGTTTTGCCCATAAAGAACATCGTTTCCATCTTTACCCATCAAAACATCTTCACCATCGCCGCCGTAAAGCACATCGGTTAAATTTCCACCCAACAACAAATCATTACCCCCATAGCCATAAAGATCATTTTCTTCCCCATCATTTCCAGCCAAAACATTATTTCCTGCATCACCCACAGTCACAAGGTCATGCCAAGATGTTTCCGGATAAGATTGTGAAAAAGAAACTTTATTTCTATTTTCTTGATTATTATCACTTAATGGTAAAATTTTATTAGTATTATTTTTTTTAATTTGCATTATATTTTTCCTTAAAATTAATTGTATAGATAGCAATCATAAGAGTATTAAAGCTATAGAAACTATCTATAGCCTTAATATTTTTTTATTTATAAGTTATTAGAGAATACTAATTGAATATGATTATCTTGATTATTTAACTGGTTCTTTAAATCACCTGCCCCAGTTTCGTAATTAGCAAAACCAGCTATTGATTCTATTAAGGAAGCTGTTTCTATTTTTGCTAAGCTACCCAGAAAATCTTTGACAGATACATCTTTTTGCATCCCATCAACAGAATATCTTATATATTCGATATTACGACAAAGATCCGTTTCACCAGTTGTTTTATTTAAAATAGTAAATTCATTCGACGAAAGCATTTTAAATTCTAGATTACTATCCCCAAGATGGTAAGATTTACCTAAATCAAATATATCATTAAGGCTTGCCCCACCATCATAAAGATCACCAAAATTATCCCCTATAGTAATATCTGATGCACTTATTATATCATTATGATCACCACCATAAATTTCGTCATAGCCATTTCCACCTGATATATAATCGTCACCATCATTACCTAAAATAATATCGTTTCCTTCTCCGCCATCAATTATATCATTACCCCATTCACCATCTATTATATCATCACCCGCACCACCATTAATAGTATCATCAACAAAACTTGTGCTACTTCCAATACCACCTTTTATCGAATCATTCCCATCGCCACCTTGTAAATTATCATTACCAACCCCACCATCAATAGTATCATTTCCATCACCACCATATATTACATCAACACCTTTGCCACCTTTTAAATAATCATTACCGTTTTCACCATAAATCACATCTGCCCCATCTCCAGCATCTACATAATCTTTACCTTCACCAGCATATATTATATCAGATCCTGAAGAAATTTTTGGATCCATAAAAATCTCTGTATCACCTACTATATAATCATCACCATCGCCACCAAAAAGTTGATCATCACCATCGCCACCATTAAGATAATCATCTCCCTCCCCACCAATTAATTTATCATAAAATCCTTTACCAAAAATTGTATCTTTTCCGATACCACCATCAACATAACCACTTACCTCTATTGTATCATCTCCCTCTCCACCATAGGCATAATTTTGTCCTAAATTATCTTTAATAACATCATTACCATTCCCACCATCAATATAATCTTTTCCTGCACCTGTTGTAATCGTATCATTTCCATCTTCACCATATATTTTATTGTCACCATCAGTATCTATTAAGATATCATCACCATCCTCCCCATATAAGACATCATCACCATCGCCACCTTCTATCTGATCGTTGCCTAACCCGCCAAGAATTTTATCATTTGCTTCATCCCCAAATAATTTATCATTGCCATCACCACCTTCGATATGGTCCTGACCTTCGCCTGCATGGATCCAATCATCTCCTGTGTCACCTAATAAACGGTCATTACCTTCTTCACCGTACAGAAAATCCCTGCCTTCATTACCTTGGACAACATCGTTTCCTAAACCACCAAAAACCCAATCATTACCAGCACCACCAGCAACATAATCACTATCATTTTGGCCATAAAGAACATCATCCCCTTCTTTACCAACTAATAAATCCTCACCATCGCCTCCATAAAGAACATCGGTAAGATTGCCGCCAAGCAACAAATCATTACCCCCATAGCCATAAAGATCATTTTCTTCCCCATCATTTCCAGCCAAAACATTATTTCCTGCATCACCCACAGCCACAAGGTCATGCCAAGATGTTTCCGGATAAGATTGCAAAAAAGCAATTTTGTTTTTACTTTTTTGATTATTATCAAATAATGGTAAAGTTTTATTAGTATTATTTTTCTTAATTTGCATTATATTTTTCCTTAAAATTAATTATAAAATAAATTGTAATATATAAATATTTTTAATTATAAATTTTGTCAATTATTAATTTATAAAATTTTATTATTTATAATAAATATTAATAGTATTATTAATTAAATATAAATATTATTTATATTAATTTTGATTATCTTGGATATTTGAAATCACCATAAAAATTAACCCATTATAAAAAAAGCTTGGGTTTACTTGAAAATTATTTTAACATTTTAAAGATCAAAAAATTTATGGTTAATTTTTTATTAAATTATATTTTTAAATAATTATTATAAATAGAATCAATTCTATAAAAAATTAAAAAACTATTAACCGATTACTTTTATATTTATTTAAAATATGTTATAGTATAAATAGATTTTGACGTTATTAAACATAAAGGAGAGACAGATGATTAATAAAAATGTTCTTGTTGTTTTAGCTATGACATTTGCTTTAACAGCCTGTGCAACAAACGAACATACGACATCTGATGTTGTAACGGGTGCTGCTGTTGGGGCTGGTGTTGGGGCTGCAACTGGTGCTATTTTTGGTGGGGTTGGCATTGCTGAAGGTGCTGTCATAGGTGCCGGTGTTGGTGCCGCTAGTGGTTTAATCGTCAACCAAACGCAACCAAGAAGACGCTAATTATTTAGCTAATAACATAACTATTGTTGATTAAAACTAATCGTATTATGGTTTATTGAACAATTTTACGATAGGTTGTGATAACAGATAAACAATAATTTTTGGACTTTCATTATAATCGCAAAGTCCAATTTTTATTTATATCCTTATTATCTTGGAATTCTAACGGAAGCCGCAGGTGTAGAAGAAGGAATTCCATTGGATAATCCATTTACACCCTGGTGGTTAGTTTTTTCACGTCCCACAGATACTTTTTGATCACCCATGGCCATTGGACGGCATTGTCCATCTATATAGGCACCTGGTTCAATTGCCAAAGATTGATGAAGAATATCCCCAACCACCCTTGCCGTTTTGGCCAAAGTTACTGTATTTCCACGAATTTGTCCTGTAACCGACCCCAAAATTCTTACAGTTTCTGCAGAAACTGATCCATGAACATGGGCACCTTCAGAAATTGTGGCAGACCGGCTTTGTAAATTACCTTCAACCAAACCATCCAATTGGACATCACCCGAACAAATGACATCACCTGTGACCTTAATATCTTTACGTATAACAGATGCCATGGATCCCGTTTGCGTATGGGTTGCGGCTGTCATTTTAACCTGGGTTTTCACAACAGGTTCGGCATTATGATGAACAGGATTATGGTGTACAGGATTATGATGAATAACACTGTGATCTGTATGCGAGGGTTTGGTTATTTTTGTGTACATAATATCCTTCTTTTTACAAATAACTTTCTTTAAAGATATTCAATATGGATTAATCTAAAAGATTTATCATAATATCTATTGAATTAAATTTAAAGTGACCAGGCTAAAATTCCGATTCTTGAAGAATCAGATACGATTTTGCCTATAATTGATAGATAAAGCAATGATTTATCGAATATTGTTTATTTTCAACAATATAATAGCTCTTTTTCTTCATGTTAACTCTTAACATATAGAGAAGCAATTAAAAAAATCATGTAAATTATAAAGCTGCTATAGGTTTGAGAAATCTATAATGATGAATATGTATGGCTGTCTAAAACGTTATATTATCAAGAAAAAGGCCCTAAGAAATAGGGCCTTTTCCAAAAGATAGCTGTTAAAATCTTGGATCTGGATCATAATCACCTGATTTATCAACAGGACGATCTTTGACTGCATTATCCTTGCTATCCCGTTGGAATGCAGGGGCTTGTCTAACCTTTGTCCAAGGTGATGGGACTGGAATCATCGTAACCTTTTTGCCTTTATCTTGATAGGCTGGAGCCTTTCTTGTTGTAGGCAGTGTTGGTATAGGGGGAAGTTCAACTTTCACATCGTGACCATCAACCTTAATTAGATCTGGGCTGACAACCTCAATCATATGCCCGTCAACTTCGAAGAATCTACCACCTTCGCCATGGCCTTCTTTGCCATCAACCTTAACGGTTTTACGATCGGTCACTTCAACCATATGACCTTCAACATTATAGAGTTCAACCAATTGAGGTTTTGATGGTAGATTTTTTATACTATAATCACCTGGCTGTCCTGGAAAAGGTAGCCATTGCTGTTCCCCATAAGGTCCGATAGAACAATTTTTACATGATCTATATGGTTCAATTGATTTAGTACCACATGCATTCAAAGTTAAAATTGGTAAAACAATAAGTGGTAAAAGAAATTTAGTATAGTTTTGCATTAATATATCCTTTATAAAATTTTTTATTATAAAAATTAGAACAATTAGATTAATAAATAGTTAATTATTAAAATAATTATGAATAATTTATATAATATTCATTAAAATTATTCATATATTTGATGGGAATTTAAAAATAAAAATTAGGAACTACAATAAAATTTAAATATATATCTAAAAAAAATAGCCCTGAGAACAGGGCTATTTAAAAGATTAGATTAAATTAGTTTACTTAAACATAGGATCATAATCCCCATTATCCTTGCTGACAGGGCGATCTTTTATCCCATTATCTTTGCTATCCCGTTGGAATGCAGGAGCCTGCCTGATCTTTGTCCAAGCTGATGGGACTGGGATCATAACAACCTTTTTACCTTTATCTTGATAGGCTGGTGCTTTTCTATAAGTAGGAAGAGGTGGAAGTTCAACTTTAACTTCATTTCCATCAACCTTAATTGTATCTGGTCCGACAACCTCTATCATATGGCCGTCTACCTCAAAGAATCTGCCACCTTCGCCATGGCCTTCTTTGCCATCAACCCTTACTGTTTTACGATCAATATATTCAACTTTATGACCTTCTACTTCAAAAACTTCAACTAACTGGGGGGATGATCTTAGACTATTTGGATCAGCATTACGTATGGGAGGATAATCACCACCCTCTCCTGGAAAGGGTATATGAGGTTCACTATAACCA
>JAIBAD010000022.1 GCA_019695395.1 Alphaproteobacteria bacterium | reverse complement strand
AAATTATGGCAACGTAGTTTAGTTGTTTTTGGCGGGCCTTTAGCAAATTTTTTATTTAGCATTTGTATTTGGACTTTATTATTTAATTTTTATGGTCAACCTTTTTCTTCAACAACGGTATCTTCAATATTACCAGGTAGTGCAGCAGAACAAGGGGGATTATTAGTTGGTGATAAAATTATTAAAATTAATGGATCAATAACAAAACGATTTGAAGATATTCAGTCCATTGTTCAATTAGGTTTAGATAAAGTGTTAACAATTGATATTGATAGAAATGGCCAATCTTTAACGTTAACAGCCAAACCTAAAATTGTTGAAAAGAAAGATGTGTTTGGCGATATACATTATGTAGGACAATTAGGAATAAGCCCAAGTGGTGAAAGACAACTTGTTCAATATCCATTTTTAGATTCTTTTTTAATTTCAATAAATCAGGTTTATTCTATTAGTTTACAGACTTTAGAATCTACCTATCAGATGATTATTGGTGTTCGTTCCCCTCAAGAACTTACAGGTATTGTTGGTATAGCAAAGATGTCAGGTGAAATTGCTAAAAGTGGATTAATCGATTTATTTAATTTTATGGCTTTATTATCCATAGCGTTGGGTATATTTAATCTTTTTCCTATTCCTCTTTTGGATGGGGGACATCTTATGTTTTATTTTTTTGAAGCTTTACTGGGCCGCCCTTTAAATCCAAAAATTCAAGAATGGGCTTTACGTGTTGGACTTGTATTACTTCTTTCTTTATTCGTGTTTGCTATTGGCAATGATATTAAAAAATTAATAAGTTAAATTTTTAAGTTTTTCATGAAATGAAAAGCATTCTTTATATAATTATTTTTTTATTGATCAATAATTGTTTATTTTATAAACAGGTTTTTGCTCAAAACCCTGTAACTATTGGGAGTGTCAGGATTGAAGGAACGCAGCGTATTGAACCCAATACGGTTCGCTCTTATATGCAGCTGGAACCTGGTCAATCTTATGAAACATCAACAATAGACCAGGCTTTAAAAAATCTTTATGCAACAGGGTTATTTGCAGATGTTAATATTTCCTTAGAAGGTGATATTTTAGTTGTTAAGGTAAAAGAAAATCCCATCATCAATCGTTTAGCCTTTGAAGGAAATAACCATATTGATGATGACACATTGGAAGCAGAGGTACAATTAAAACCACGTGTTGTATATACCCAAACGCGTGTTCAAGCTGATGCGAAGAGAATTCAAGATATTTATCGTCGCAGTGGGCGTTTTGCAGCTACGGTTGATCCAAAAGTTATACAATTGGATCAAAATAGAATTGATCTAGTTTTTGAAATTAATGAAGGTGATAAAACATCTGTTAAACGTATTGATTTTGTTGGTAATAATGTTTTTGGTGATAGTGAATTACGCAAACAAATCATAACACATGAAGCAGCTTGGTATCGTTTTTTAACCACGAATGATACATATGATCCAGATCGGTTAACTGTTGATCGCGAGGTTTTGCGTAATTTTTATTTAAAAAATGGATATGCAGATTTTCGTGTGGTATCGGCTGTGGCTGAATTATCTCCAGAAAAAGATTCATTTTATATTACCTTTACGGTAGAAGAAGGAGAACGTTACCAATTTAATACTGTTGATATCAAAAGCGATATTAAAGAATTAGACCCAAAGTTAGTTGAAGATCAAATATTAACAAAACCTAATACTTGGTATGATGCATCACTTGTGGATAAAACTGTTGCGATACTAACTGAAAGTGTGGGAAATTTAGGATATGCGTTTGCTGAAATTAGACCGCGTATTGAAAAAAATCAAGAAGAACATCAACTAGATCTAGTGTATGAAATTCAAGAAGGGGAACGCGTTTATCTTGAGCGTATTGATATAAATGGAAACGTTAGAACTTTAGATAAAGTTATCCGGCGTGAGTTTAGGTTAGTGGAAGGTGATGCTTTTAATGCATCAAAAATGCGTCGAACAAAACAACGTATTCAGAATTTAGGGTTCTTTTCGAAAGTTGATTTGAAAACAAATCGGGGTAGTACACCTGACAAAACGGTTGTTGAAGTCAATGTTGAAGAACAATCTACTGGGGAACTGAATCTAGGCCTTGGATTTTCAACAGCAGATGGTCCTTTAGCTGATGTGGGTTTACGGGAACGAAATTTTTTAGGTCGTGGTCAAGATTTACGAGCAGATTTTAGTATTTCAGGTAAACGTTCATTAGCTAATTTAAGTTTTACAGATCCTTATTTTTTAGAAGAAGAACTAACTGCTGGTGTTGATATTTTTCGTACAACGACCGAACGTAAGGAAAGCTCTTTTGAAAAAACAACAACGGGTGCGGGAATACGGTTGGGGTATGATATAAGCGAATATTTACGTCACAATATAAAATATACACTTTCTTATGATGAAATTGATAATATTAAGGGAAATGTATCTGAAGCTATTAAACAACAAGAAGGTAAAACATTAAGTTCCGTCATAAGTCAGGATATAATTTTAGATAGGCGTGATAATCGTTTTGATCCTAATGAAGGTTATTTATTTCAATTCAGTAATGATTTTGCAGGGTTAGCAGGAAGTATCCATTATCTTAGAACTGAAATAACAGGTGGGTATTGGGAACCTATTATGGAAGATGTAACTTTAGGATTTTCAGGTAAATTAGGATATATTTTTGGATTAGGAGAAGAAGTTAGAGTGACAGATGCTTTCTTTTTAGGCGGAAATAATTTTCGTGGGTTTAAAACGGCAGGTATAGGACCCAGAGATACAGATACAGATGATGCTTTAGGTGGTAATGTTTCCTTTGTAGGAACTGCAGAATTGTCATTTCCTTTAGGACTTCCTGAAGAGTATCAAATTCGTGGACGTGCTTTTACTGATTTTGGCACTTTGTTTGATAGTGATTTTCATGGTAGTGATGTTGAAGATAGCGCAGCGCCAAGAATTTCTATTGGTGGTGGTCTTACGTGGCGTTCTCCGTTTGGTCCACTTGCCGTAGATTTAGGTCTTCCTATAGTAAAAGAATCTTATGATGTTAAAGAATTATTTCGTTTTAGTTTAGGGACACGTTTTTAATTATTAGTCTTAATCATTTTTATGAAAGGAAAGTTATGTTTTCAAATAAGTCTAAATTTTTTATTGGTGTAATAGTATCGATTTTTTTAAGTTTAATGAACGTAAATGTTTATGCACAACAAACGCCAGTAACCCCGACCCAACCTACACAACAAAATGTACCATCTAATACAAATAATAAATCAACTAATGTATCAATTGCTGTTGTTGATTTTGAAAAAGTTATTATAGGGTCCAAAGCCGCATCGGGTTTAAAAAATGAAATAGATCAAATGACAAAAAACTATCAAACTGAATTGGCAAAACAAGAAGATACGTTAAGAGCAGCTGAACGCAGCATCCAAATGGAACGTGATAAATTAACGCAAGATCAATTCCAAAAGAAAAAAGATGGATTGATGGCACAAGCCAATCAATACCAAACCAGCGCTCAACAAAAAAAGAAGCAATTACAACAAATGAGTGACAATGGTGTAAAAACTATTCGTACAACGATGATTGATATTTTACGTGATCTTGCAAAACAACGCGGTTATACCTTAGTTTTAGATAAACAATTTGTTATTTTATCAGCCGATGGGTTTGATATAACAAATGAAGTTATTAGATTGGTTGATCAAAAATTACCTTCTCTTAAGTCAACTGCTGCACCAGCAACTCCAGCACCGGCAGTAAAACAATAATTATTAAATAAAGGATATTTTAAAAGATAATGATATGACGAACGAACAAAAAAAGATTGATACTTTGGATGTCATGAAGGTCATGCAAATGATACCGCATCGTTATCCTTTTTTGATGATTGATCGTGTTATTAGCTTGATCACAGATGAAAGTGCAATTGGGCTTAAAAATGTAACAATTAACGAAGCATTTTTTCAAGGTCATTTTCCCAAAGATCCAGTGATGCCAGGTGTCTTAATCGTTGAAGCTATGGCACAAACGGCAGCTGTACTTGTTGTTCATACATTGGGATCAAATTCAGAGGGTAAATTGGTTTATTTTATGTCCGTTGATAATGTAAGATTTCGAAAGCCCGTTGTACCAGGCGATCAAATGTCTATACATGTTTTAAAAGATAGAAGCAGAGGGTCAGTTTGGAAATTTAATGGTCAAGCAAAGGTAGATGACAAAGTTGTAGCAGAAGCAACTTTTGCTGCAATGATTCGTGATTAATAAATTTATCCTATGGAAAATCAAATTTCAGATAGAAATTTTAAATTTTTACAAGTTGTTATTCGTGTAAGTAATTTAGAAAACTCGATAAATTTTTATCAGAATATATTGGGTTTCCGTATATTACGTCAATCTGAACATCGTGATGCTAGATTTACTTTAGTTGTTCTGGGTTATGGCCAGGAAGGACATTGTACAACACTTGAATTAATATATAATTGGGATGTTCAAGAGCCTTATAGTTTAGGTACAGTTTTTAGTCACATTGCAATTGGTGTGAACAACCTTTATAGTTTTTGTGACAACCTTGTGGAGCATAAAATAAAAATTACGAGGCCACCTGGACCCACAAAACAAGGGGGCAATAATATTATTGCATTTATTGAAGATCCAGATGGGTATCGTATTGAACTAATTGAAAATAAACCATGACTGATCAGAATTTAACTACACTTATATTGGCTGCTGGTAAAGGTACGCGTATGAAATCATCTTTGCCAAAAGTTTTACATAAATTGGCAAATCTTCCTATGATTAATCATATATTAAATAAGGTGGAAAAACTTGGCTGTACTCAGTCAATTATTGTTATAGCCCCTGATATGGAACAAGTGGCACAAGCGGTAGCACCAATACCTGTTGCTATTCAAGAAAGACAATTAGGCACAGCAAATGCAGTTTTAGCGGTAAAATCGAAACTTCAGAATATTCAAGGAGATTTGCTTATTCTTTATGGTGATACACCTTTAATAGACATAAGTACGTTGAAAAAAATACTTGATTGTCGTAATAGCAATACGGACACACAACAACCTAGTGTTGTTATCGTAGGAATGAAACCACCTCAACCAAATCAATATGGACGTATTATTGTTAATCAACATAATGATGTTGAAGCTATTGTTGAATATTCAGAAGCCAGCCAAGAAATTCGCAATTTAGAGCTTTGTAATTCCGGTATTATATTAGTTGACGGTAAAATAGCTTTTCAGCTTTTGGAAAAAATTGACAATAATAATTCTAAAGGTGAATATTATCTTACAGATATTATAAAAGTTGCAAGACAACACAATTTACGATGTACTGTTGTTGAAGCCGATTATCAAGAATTAATTGGTGTTAATAGCCAAGCAGAACTAGCTCAAGCAGAAAAAATTATTCAACACCAATTAAGAGAAAAAATGTTGAATAAAGGTGTTTCTATGATAGCACCAGAAACAGTATGGCTAAGTTATGATACATCTTTATCTGAAAATACAATTTTAGAACCCCATGTTATTTTTGGTTCAAATGTTTCTATGGGAAAAAACATCATAATAAAAAGTTTTTCTTATCTAGAGGGTGTTACAATAGGTGACAATGTAACTATTGGACCTTTTGCTAGATTAAGACCAGGCAGTGTTATTAAAGATAATGTACATTTAGGAAATTTTGTTGAAATTAAAAACAGTATTGTGGGTCAAGCAAGCAAAGTTAATCATTTAAGTTATATTGGTGATACTGAAATAGACCAAAATGTTAATATTGGGGCTGGTACTATTACATGTAATTATGATGGGTTTTTAAAATATAAAACTTATATAGGACAAGGTTCTTTAATTGGATCAAATACATCTTTGGTTGCCCCTGTTGAGATAGGAAAAAATACAGTTATAGGTGCTGGGAGTGTCATTACACAAAATGTTCCTGATGATACAATAGCTGTAAGTAGGGCAGAGCAAAAAAATAACAAAGATGCAGCAATTAATTGGCGGCGTCATAAACAGGATCAAAAAATATTAAAGGATAAAAAATAACATGTGTGGTATTATTGGTATTATAAGTCAAAAATCAGTTACAAACCAAATTTGGGATAGTCTGAAACGATTAGAATATCGGGGCTATGATTCATCAGGAATGGCGGTTTTGACTAATGGTCATATTGAATCCCGCAGGGCAGAAGGTAAATTAAATAATTTACGTGACCTTATTAATATGAAACCAATTAATGGCACAGCTGGTATAGGTCATACAAGATGGGCAACCCATGGTAAACCGACAGAAGCAAATGCCCATCCTCATGCGACAGATAGGGTAGCAGTTGTTCATAATGGTATTATAGAAAATTTCCAAGAATTACGCGCAGAGTTAGAAAAAGAAGGATATAAGTTCAATACAGAAACAGATACTGAGGTTATTAGTTCTCTTTTGACCCATTTTTTAAATCAACAAAAAACACCCCAACAAGCTATGCAAATGACCATGGACAAATTAAAAGGTGCTTTTGCTATTGCTGTTATTTTTGCAGGACAATCAGATTTTATTATGGGTGCACGACGTGGCAGCCCACTAGTTATTGGATATGGTGATAATGAAATGTATTTGGCATCCGATGCCTTGGCCCTTGCATCTCTTAGTAAACGTTTATGTTATTTAGAAGATGATGATTGGGCTGTTTTATATTTAAATAAAGCAGAAATTTATCATCACAACAAACAGATAACAAGAGAAATAAAAGCAAATGAGTTGTCCAGTACATTAATTGGCAAAGGCAATTATCGTCATTTTATGTTAAAGGAAATTTATGAACAACCAACAGTTTTAGGTGATTGTTTAAAAAATTACATTAACCCACATACGCGTTCTTTGCAATTCCCAGAACTACCTGTTGATATTTCCGCACTTGTTAAAATAAATATTGTGGCTTGTGGTACGGCCTACCTTGCAGGTATGGTTAGTAAATATTGGATAGAACGTTTAACGGGTATCTCAGTTGAAGTTGATATTGCATCTGAATTTTGTTATCGCCAAGCTGTCTTATTACCTAACAGTATCACAATGGCAATTTCACAATCTGGTGAAACTGCCGATACACTTATGGCCTTACGTTATGCAAAGGAACATTCCCAAAAAATTATTTCTGTGCTTAATGTTCAAGAAAGTTTAATGGCCCATGAAAGTAATATGGTTCTCCCAACCATGGCTGGTCCCGAAATTGGCGTTGCGTCAACTAAAGCATTCATTACACAACTTCTTGTGTTAGGATGCTTTGCAATACGCCTCGCTATTTTAAAAGGTCGAATAAATGAACAACAGGAAAAAGATTATTGTACAGCTCTTTTAGAAGTACCTTCATTAATTGTCGATATTTTAAATAGAGCTGAAGAAATTCGCTATATCGCACATAAAATATCTGAAGCCCAAGATGTATTATATTTGGGTCGTGGAACAAGTTATCCTATAGCGCTTGAAGGTGCTTTAAAACTTAAAGAACTCTCTTATATCCATGCCGAAGGTTTTGCCGCAGGTGAAATGAAACATGGACCAATTGCTTTAGTTGATGAAACTGTACCTGTTATTATTTTGGCCCCATCAGATTTTCTATTTGAAAAAACATTTTCCAATATACAACAAATTATTGCACGTGGGGGTAAAGTCATCGTTTTTTGTGATAAAGAAAGTGCTCATCATTTTAAATCATTTCCTGTTGAAATATTTATTTTACCAAAGGTACATGATTTTATTGTGCCTTTAATTTATACGGTCCCTATGCAGTTATTAGCATATTACACAGCTGTTATTAAAGGGACAGATGTTGATCAACCAAGAAATTTAGCTAAAAGTGTCGCGGTTGAGTAAACTATTTAGGATATTTAGTAACTATTTTTTTGCTTTTAAGAAATAGACAGGTTAAATTTATATAAGACATTATTTTTTGTTCATAAAGGTCGTATCCTATGATTAATAATAAAATTATTATAGAAAAATTAAAAGACCCTAATCTTTTAAAGCAACAATGTTTTATTAATGGTCAATGGGTTTCTGCTCAATCTGGTAAAACTTTATCTGTTGATAATCCTGCAACAGGTGAAATTATTGCATCAATTCCCGATATGGGATTAGAGGAAACAAAAAAATCTATTGATGTTGCACATCAAGCATGGGCTACATGGCGTAAAAAAACTGCTAAAGAACGATCTGTTATTTTACGTAAATGGTTTGATTTGATTATGGCAAATCAAGAAGATCTTGCCTGGCTTATGACAGCAGAACAGGGAAAACCGTTTGATGAAGCTAAGGGTGAAATTGCCTATAGTGCCTCGTTTGTTGAATGGTTCGCTGAAGAAGGCAAAAGAATTTATGGCGATGTGATACCAACCCATCAATCAGATAAAAGAATTATTGTTATTAAAGAACCCATTGGGGTTGTTGCTGCGATTACACCGTGGAATTTCCCAAGTGCTATGATTACAAGAAAATGTGCGCCAGCCATGGCGGCTGGATGTACAATTGTTGTAAAGCCAGCCACCCAAACACCTTTATCTGCTTTAGCCTTGGCTGAACTATCTGTTCGTGCTGGCGTACCAGCTGGTGTTTTTAATGTTATTACCGGGTCAGCTCAATTAATTGGCCAAGAAATGACAACCAATCCTTTGGTACGTAAATTAAGTTTTACAGGATCAACTTCGGTTGGAAAAAAATTGATGGCTCAATGTGCGTCCACTATTAAAAAGATATCTTTAGAACTTGGCGGTAATGCACCTTTTATTGTTTTTGATGATGCAGATCTTGATGCTGCGGTTCAGGGTGCTCTTGCCTCAAAATATCGAAATACAGGACAAACATGTGTTTGTGCTAATCGTCTTTTTGTTCAAGATAAAGTTTATGATAGTTTTGCAAAAAAACTTTCTGAGGCTGTATCCCAATTAAAAGTTGGCAATGGTTTACAGGGTCAAACACAACAAGGTCCCTTGATTGATGCTAAGGCAGTTTTAAAGGTTGAAGAGCATGTTCAAGATGCAGTTGATAAAGGTGCTAAAATTATTTTGGGTGGAAAACGTCACAGTTTAGGTGGTAATTTTTTTGAACCAACAATTTTAGCAAACGTTACATCGAGTATGCTAGTTGCAGAAGAAGAAACTTTTGGCCCTTTAGCCCCATTATTTCGTTTTCAAACAGAAGAAGAGGTTATTGAAATGGCCAACAATACGGAATATGGCTTGGCATCATATTTTTACAGTAGAGATATAGGACGTATATGGCGTGTGGCGGAAGCTATTGAATCCGGGATTGTTGGGATTAATACCGGTATTATTTCAACCGAAGTTGCTCCCTTTGGTGGTGTTAAAGAAAGTGGTTTGGGGCGTGAAGGATCAAAATATGGAATTGAGGATTATATTGAAATTAAATATCTATGTCTTGGTGGTATTTAGTAAATAAATTTATTTTCTATAATTTATTAGGAAAACAAAAATTTTGGCTTCAAAAAATAACTATGATTATGATCTTGTCGTTATAGGTGCAGGATCTGGTGGTGTGCGTGCCGCACGTATGTCAGCAGGATATGGAGCACGCGTTGCAATTATTGAAGAAAGTAAAATGGGTGGTACATGTGTAAATTTAGGCTGTATTCCCAAAAAGCTTATGTGTTATGCATCACATTTTCAGGATGACTTTATAGATGCTCAGGGTTATGGTTGGGTTGCAAATAATTTTGTTTTTGATTGGCCACAATTTGTTAAGAAGCGTGATCAAGAAATTAGCCGTCTTAATCAAATTTACCAAAATGTTCTTGAAAAAGCCAATGTACAAATTATTCAAGGCCGTGCTACTTTACATGATCCACATACAGTATATGTAAATAATACAAAGATCACATCACAAATTATTTTAATTGCAACAGGTTCTGTACCTAAAAAATTGAATTTTACAGGATACGAATATACTATTGTATCAGATCAAATTTTTTATTTAGATAAAATACCCAAACATATGATCATTATTGGTACTGGTTATATTGCGTTGGAATTTGCTTCTATATTTAAAAATTGGGGGGCACAAATATCAGTTATAGCAAGAAGTGATCAAATTCTTCGAACTTTTGACATTGATGTACAAAAATTTTTATTAGAAGAAATGAAAAAGAAAAATATAAATTTTTATTTTAATTCTAATATAAAAATGATTGAAAATCATAAAAATATTTATCAAGTGTTGCTTGATAATAAAAATGTTTTAGAGGCCGATGTAATTTTATATGCAATTGGAAGAGAACCCAATACAACACATATGAATTTAGCTGAAATTGGTATTCATTTGGGAAAAGATAAGGAAATTATTGTAAATGATTATGGACAATCATCGATTGAAAATATTTATGCGATAGGGGATTGTACAAATCAATCCCAGCTAACACCTGTGGCTATAAAACAGGGAATGGCTTTTGCCGATACTGTTTTTGGGCATAATAAATGGGCAGTTTCATATGATAATATTCCAACGGCTGTTTTTACTAATCCTGCAGTTGCATCTGTTGGATTAACAGAAAAAGAAGCAGCAGCCATAACTAAAATTAATATTTTTAAAAGTCAATTTAGACCCTTAAAACATACAATATCAAATCGCGATGAAAAGGTTTTAGTTAAACTTATTGTGGATCAGCATACAGACAAAGTATTGGGTGCCCATATGGTTGGTGCAGATGCACCCGAAATTATTCAATCTTTGGCTATTTCTATAAAGATGGGCATAACTAAAAAGCAATTTGACGAAACGATGCCTTTACATCCAACTGTTGCCGAAGAATTTGTAACCTTGCGCCAGCCCGTATAAAAAATTATACTAAATTAATTATGAAAAATCTTGCGTCAGATATTCAATATGATCGTAAACAATGGACAATCGACAGTTGGCGATCAAAAAAACATATTATTGGTCCCCACTATTCTGATCTTAAATTATTGGAAGAAATAGAAAAGAAATTAGTGGGGTATTCTCCTCTTGTTGGCTATAATGAAGTATTAAGATTAAAAGACTATTTTACTAAAGCTTGTTTGGGCCAAGTTTTTATTCTTCAGGCTGGGGACTGTGCGGAAGCTATTATTGATTTGCCAGAAAAAAAAGTTCAGTCCACTTGTGACCTTTTTGGACAAATGATTGAAATGTTACAACCAGCGTTGAATGTACCTATTGTTCCGGTTGGTAGAATTGCGGGTCAATTTGCCAAATCCAGAACAGACCAATATGAAATAAAAAACGGGATAAAACTACCCAGTTATCAAGGTGATGCTGTTAACACTATTGAATTTAAGAGCGATAAAAGACAGGCAGATCCCAATCGTTTGATTTTATCTTATAATTATGCCCGGCAAATCTTAAACGATTTACACCAAAATATTGGATCCCATAGTTTATTTCAGCAAACTGGTTTTTATACCAGCCATGAAGCTTTTCTTCTACCTTATGAACAATCTTTGGCTAGAAAAATTCCAGAAACTGATCAATATTATACATCATCAGCCCATATGGTATGGCTTGGGGAGAGGACCAGATATTATGAAAGCGCACATATAGAATTTTTACGAGGTATTCAGAACCCCCTTGGTATAAAATGCGGTCCAACCATGACTATCAATGATTTTTTATCTTTAATTGAAATCTTTAATCCTGGTAATATTCCAGGGCGTTTAATGGCAATTATTAGAATGGGGTCTAAAGAAATAAAAGAAAAATTACCTCCTTTATTAAAAGCTGCCCGGCACCATAATCTTCATATATTGTGGTCTTGTGATCCAATGCATGGGAATACAGTTTATAGTTCACATGGATATAAAACCCGAAATTTTCAACATATTCTAAATGAGCTTAAAGATTTTGTCTCTATCGTTCAAGGTGAAGGAAATTATGTGGGCGGAATTCATTTGGAATTAACAGCAGAAAATGTTACCGAATGTTTGGGTGGAGCCCAAAATATTAAAGAAAATGATTTATCTAAAAATTATAAAAGTTATTGTGATCCAAGACTTAATAAATCACAAGCATTACAATTAATATCTGATTTTTCTAAATTTTTATAAATAGTTGTTTACATAAGGCCATTATAATTATGAAACCAGATCTTTCAACATTAGCTGAATGGACGGATCATTATTTTCTTAAAACCCAGAAAATTATTCAACATTTTGGTGATCAGCAAGTAACTTATGCGGTTTTTATGCGGCGTCCGGTTATTTCTGCCCCGCGTCTTGCCATGGAATGGCTGTATTATATTACAGATCAAAGAAATATAAAAATTGATTTTAAATTAAATTACCAGGAAGGTGAATGGGTAGGTGCAGGTGAACCTATCCTGTATTTTACGGGATCTTTTTCTGGTCTTGTTGATTTGGAAACAATTTTTTTGCAAAAACTTGGTCCATCATGTGTAGCAGCCTTTAATGCTTATACAATGTGTACCGATTTACCCTATGTTGGATTTTTGGCGATGGATGCACGGCATTGTGCAGGTTTAGAAATGGCAGAATTGATGGCGTATGGGGCAAGTGTTGGGTCAAAGGCAGCCCAAATACAAACAAATGCCAAAGGTTTTATTGGTAATGCAACACAATCTACAGCCCATTATTTTGGCCAGGATAAAGCTTTTGGTACAATGCCCCATGCCTTTGTTGGATATGCAGGGTCAACCTTAAAAGCAGCCGAAATGTTTCATAAGATTTTTCCAGATGAACAAATGGTTGTGTTAGTTGATTATTTTGGTCATGAAATAACAGATAGTCTTGACGTATGTCGTCATTTTACCAATCTTGCCCAAAAAGGATTACTTGGTATACGTCTGGATACCCATGGAAGCCGATATGTCGAAGGGCTTGATCCAACAAGCTCATATAGAATTTTGGATAGATTTGTACCTCAATCTATTCGAGGGTATCGAACAGAACTTGAATTAAAATATTTAATTGGGGGTGGGGTTTCAGCCGCTGCCATTTTTCATGTACGTGAAGCCTTAAATCAAGCAGGTTTTGATAAAGTCAAATTAATAGCATCATCGGGTTTTGATCCCTTGAAATGCAAAATAATGGCAACAACCAATGCACCGATTGATATTATTGGGACAGGATCGTTTTTACCCCAACAATGGCCAGAAACCTATGCAACAGCTGACATTGTGATGTATAACCAAGAGAAAAAAGTAAAAATAGGCCGTGAGTTTTTGCTAGAAAAATTATATAAATAATAATATTATTACATTTTTTATTATAATTATTTTAATATATAACTAAGGAGTATTTTTATGAAAAATAAAATTCATATTTTATGATTTCTTTAATATTAGCTTTTATCTTTCCTATTTCTACAGTATTAGCTGATCATGGGGGATGGTCGTGCGATATAGATGAACCACGCCAAAGAGCAATCATTCTTCATAATGGGGATGAAGAAATTATGGTCTTATCAACAGATGTTGCTTCTATAAAGGATGGAAATATAAAACAAGTAGAATTTACTGTTTTTCCTAACCAACCTAGATCACAAGTAAAAGATATAAATCTTTATTCTAAATTGGCCCAATTGGCTAAGAACCAGAATAGTGAAATTGATTGGGCTACAGATTTTAAATCTGCAGCAAAGCAAATATTAAATTAGTTGATACAAAAAAATTAAATTTAGATAATTTTGTTGATCATACAAATAATTTATTCCAAAAAATTACAACTAGTAATCAAATAATGGATTCTAAATATGCACAAAATTTAGTGTCTATTTTAACAGATTATCAACAACGTGGTTATGAATGGATTGTTTATGATACTATTAATTTAAAAACAACATTGCAAACATTTCATCCAATTGAATATCGTTTTAAAAATAATCAAATTTATTATCCTTTACAAATTTCAAGTTTGAATAAAGGTCAAACTCAAGTCGATTTGGTTATTATAACCCTAAATAATCAACAGATAGATTTTGCCCAAACTGATTATCCAATTAAAAAACTATCAAGTTTTTCTGTAAAATCAGCGGATTTAGCGCAACTATCATCTGAATATCCAGATTTCTTTAAAGGTAGTGATAAATTGTCAGTTCAGCATATAAGAATGTCTGGTGATATTAGTAAAATGCGCCAAGATTTAATTGGTACTTTTACAAAAAAATTAGCCTACCATAATTGATAATATTAGATCACTGGAAAGATCAAAAAATCTTTCCAGTGATTAATTAGATTTTTAATTAAATAATTAATGTTGATCGAAAGCTGTTTGCATTTCGTGTGTGCGTCTTTTTTCCTGCTTTTTCATCATAAGACTTGCAATAAGAACACCAACACCAACAATGCCAATGATAATTGTAGCCAAAGCATTAATTTCTGGATTTAAACCTAATCTTACTTTTGAAAAAATAACCATGGGTAAGGTGGTCGCCCCAGGACCTGACGTAAAGCTTGCGATTACAACATCATCTAAGGAAATGGTAAAAGCTAAAAGCCAGCCGGCGATAATAGCAGGTGAAATAATTGGTAAAGTTATAACAAAGAAAACTTTTAAGGGACGTGCGCCCAAATCTTGGGCAGCTTCTTCTAAAGATTGATCAAGATTAACCAATCGTGATTGAAGAACAACGGTTACAAAGGCCATGGCAGCTGTTGTATGGGCAATGATAATTGTTAATTTTCCACGTCCAATTGGATCTATCCCAAAAATTACTTGTAATAATTGATCTGCTTGCACAAAAAGCAAAAGCATTGAAAGACCTGTGATAACATCTGGCATAACCAAACGCGCTGAAATCATACCAGTAAAAAATGCTTTACCTCGAAATTTATTAAATCTTGCCAAAATATATCCTGAGATTGTTCCCAAAATAGCAGAAAGTGTGGCGGTGATCGCTGCTATCTCAAGACTTAACCATGCAGCACTTAGAACCTGTTGATCTTGGGCCAATTCTTGATACCATTTGGTTGAAAAACCAGCCCATACTGTCACAAGTTTTGATTCATTAAATGAAAAAACAATTAAAGATAAAATTGGTCCATAAAGAAAAATATAACCAATAATCAAAATTGATATTAAGAACCAAGATAATTTATTGTTCATCGATATGCATCAACCTGTTTGTTTTGGAAATATTGGAAAATTAAAATAGGAATAATTAAAACAATTAAAATAAAGATAGCCAAGGTTGACGCTACAGGCCAATCGCGATTGGTAAAAAATTCATTCGATAAAATACGACCAATCATTAGACTATCTGGTCCACCTAAAAGTTCAGGAATAACATATTCACCCACAGCAGGGATAAAGACAAGCATACATCCAGCTATAATACCAGGTAAAGCCAAGGGGACGGTAATCGAAAGAAATGCACGCCATGGTTTGCATCCAAGATCAGCTGCAGCTTCAAGTAACGTTAAATCCATTTTTTCCAAAGTAGCATAAAGAGGCAAAATCATAAAAGGCAAATAGGAATAAACAATCCCAATATAAACAGCAAAATTGGTATTCATCATGATCAATGGATTATCTGGCGATATAAGGCCAAGCCAGATCAAAACATTATTAATAACCCCATTATTTTTTAATATACCGACCCACGCATAAATCCGAATAAGAAAAGATGTCCAAAAAGGTAAAATGACCAACAATAAGAATATGTTACGTGATGTGGGTGATGATCTGGCAATCGCATAGGCCATAGGAAAACCAATCAGTAAACATAAAATAGTTGAAATGAAGGCGATGGTTAAAGCATTCCACAAAGCTGTCAGATAAAATTCACCATCCCCAAAAATGATGAAATCATAATTTCCAAAAAACAATTGAATTTTAAGCCCGATATCATCCCATGTAATAAGATCACTATAGGGAGGTTGTGTGATTTGGGTTTCGGCCACACTTATTTTTAAAACAATTAAAAAAGGTATAACAAAGAAGATTAATAGCCAAAGATAGGGTGTTAATATTGTAATACCACGGCCACTTGGCATAAGAGTTACAAAAGATCTTATGAACCATTTGATAAAAGGTACTTTTTCATAAAGAAAAAAAACCAAAGGATATTCGCCTTTGCTTAATTTTTCACCTAAAAGTTGATATGCTTTTCTTGTCATGATAATAAAACAATTCCGCTTGATGCATTCCAGCTCGCGTAAATACGATCTTCATGTTTAAGCTGTTCTTCTAAAAATCTAATTTGATTTGGCATTGTAGCTTTGAAGGTTGTATTATTAGGTAATCTAATCAGATAAACCGACAAATTGCCCATATAAGCAATTTCTTCGATTATACCTGAAAGACAATTATAGGGTTGGTCTGGTTTATCTTTGGTTAGAATAATTTTTTCTGGACGGATCGCATAAAAAACCTTACCGGTAGGTGGGCTTGAAATACCATGGTTAATATAAAGATGGCTCCCTGCTTGCTCTGATTTAATTAAAACGTGGTCAGGTTCATCCTCAATAATAAAACCTTCAAACATGTTGATTGACCCGATAAAGTTGGCAACAAATTTATTGGTCGGATATTCATATATTTCTTGGGGTGTACCAGTTTGTACAATCTGACCACTATTCATGACCCCAATTCTTGTTGATAAGGTCATGGCTTCTTCTTGGTCATGTGTTACAACGATAAAAGTTACCCCAAGTTGCGATTGAATATTCATTAATTCAAATTGCGTTTGTTCACGAAGTTTTTTGTCCAAAGCACCTAAAGGTTCATCCAATAATAATAATTTAGGCTGTTTAACCAAGGCACGTGCCAAAGCAACGCGTTGCCTTTGTCCACCAGATAGTTGATGAGGTTTACGTTTTGCAAATGGTTTGAGTTGAACAAGTTCTAAAATATCAGAAACTCTTTTCGTAATTTCTGCTGCAGGGACGCTATCTTGTCTTAAGCCAAAAGCAATATTATTTTCAACAGACATGTGTGGGAAAAGAGCATAGGATTGAAACATCATATTGGTTGGGCGGTCATAAGGTGCAATCCCAGCCATATCGACCCCATCAATATATATTTTGCCAGAGGTCGGCTCTTCGAATCCTGCAAGCATACGAAGCAATGTGGTTTTTCCACAGCCTGAACCACCCAGAAGGGAAAAAAGCTCACCTTTATAAATGCTTAAGGAAACATCTTGAACCGCCGTAAAATTACCAAATTTTTTAACAACGTGATCAATATGAATATAAGGTTTGTTTTTAGAATTATTCCAAGGTTGTTCTAGACTTACATTTGGTTTGTGATTTAACATTTCTAGATCATCCCCCTATATAATTTATACTTGTTTATATAAATTGTTACTACATACAAGTTTATTATTTGGCCTATTTTAAGATATCCAAAATAATTTGTCATCTTTTGTTTTTTATAATTAATTTTAACATTCAGGTGATCCCAATAGGATTGCATTTGATATCTGTTTTAACTGAATTAGCAATAAAACATTGATTATGTGCCGTGTGGTGCATAGATATAATTTCGTCTGAGCCAGGCTTATTGTTTCCTGTGAAATTCACTTGGGGATAAAGTGTTACCTGGGTTATAGCTATTTTACCGGATATATCTTTGGCCATAAGACCAATTGCTTCATCTCGATAAGTTTCAACAATAAATTTATGTTTAGCAGCAATCGATAAAAAAAATAGCATATGGCAGCTTGAAATACTTGCCACAAAAGCTTCTTCAGGATCAATAGCTGCCTCTATAGATAAGGGGAAGGGGACAATATGGGGCGATGCTGACGCTGGAATTTCAATACCACCATCAAATAACCATTTGTGTGCACGGCTGTATTGATTATCAATAAAACTTGCCCCATTTCTATCCCATAAAATTACTGATTTATATTCAGTCATAATTTTTGATTTTGAAGAAAAATAACAGGCTTTTATATCGTTGCAAATCTTACACAAAAAAGAATGCTTAAAATGATTAGAATCGGGTTAAGCTCTTTAAAACGACCGCTTAGTAATTTTATACAAACATAACTTATAAAACCAAGGGCAATTCCATTAGCAATAGAAAAGGTTAAAGGCATAGCCAAAGCTGTAACGACCGCAGGACCATATTCGGTACCATCGTTCCAATCAATTTGGGTGAGGCCTTTAGTCATTAAACATGCAACAAACAATAAAGCTGGTGCCGCCGCATAAATAGGAACAGCTTTTGCTAAGGGTGAGAAAAACAATGCTGCTAAAAAAAGTAAAGAGACAACAATCGCTGTTAATCCTGTACGACCACCGGCTCTAACACCTGCTGCACTTTCAATATAGCTGGTTGTTGATGATGTACCTAACATGGATCCAATAATACTGGCACTACTATCTGCAACTAAAGCTTGTTTCAATCTTGGTAATTTTCCATCTTTATCAAGCATGTTGGCCTGATGTGCCACCCCAATTAATGTTCCTGCTGTATCAAACAAATCAACAAATACAAACGCAAAAATAATAGCAGCTCCAGACATTATGGCCCCCATAAGATCCATTTTTAAGAAAGTTGGGGCAAGGCTAGGGGGTAGTGAAAAGAAACTATTTGTAACTGGGGACACCCCTAAAATCATCCCAATAAAAGTAATCACTAAAATTGAAATAATAATTGAACCAGGGATACGGTAATTATCAAGAGCAACCATAAGAAAAAAACCTATGGCGGCCAAAATACAAGTTATACTAGTAAGTTTACCCAACGTCACAAATGTTGCTGGATCTGCAACGATAAACCCGGCATTTTTAAGAGCAATAATGCCAAGAAATAAACCAATACCAGATGCAATGGCCATTTTCAATGAATGGGGTATAGAATTAATAATGTATTCCCGAATAGGTAAAAGACTTAAAAGAACGCAAATAACCCCAGAAATAAACACAATACCAAGGGCAGTTTGCCACCCAAGCCCCATACCAAGGCTTACACTATAGGTGAAATAAGCATTTAATCCCATACCTGGTGCCAAGGCGACAGGATAATTAGCATAAAGCCCCATAATGGCTGTGGCTAGAGAGGCAGCAAGACAGGTGGCAACAAAAACAGCACCATGATCCATGCCAGTTTCTTGAAGTATAGCTGGATTAACAATGATGATATAAGCCATTGTTAAAAAGGTTGTAAAACCGGCAATAATTTCGGTTTTTATTGTGGTATGATTTTCTTGCAATTTAAAAAAATTGGCCAACATTTTATCCCCCCGGATTTTAGAATGCTAAAATTAAAACGCAGCGTCATTTAGAAAAATAATATTGGCCAACCACTATCATAAAAGAAAATACAAGACAATCATAATTCTAACATAATTTTAATAATTTGGCATAATTCTAATTAATTATACTGTAAAATAAATTAATTATGATTTCTTATCTTTTTAACTTGTGGCATAAATAGATCGAGGATTAAAATGCTATCAATTTTTATAGATATACAATGAATATTAATTGGGAATATTAATTATTAGATTGTGAGTTTGAGGAAGAAATGCTGTTAAATCGTTTTTTTATGCCTACGTTAAAGGAAATTCCAGCAGAAGCACAAATTGTTTCTCATCAAATGATGTTGCGTGCCGGAATGATACGTCAAACAAGCTCTGGTATTTATTCGTGGCTACCTTTGGGACTTCGTGTTTTGAAAAAAATAGAAAATATTATACGTGAAGAACAAAATAAAGCAGGATGCCAAGAACTTTTGATGCCTACCATACAATCGGCAGATTTGTGGAAGGTATCGGGACGCTATGATGATTATGGTAAGGAAATGTTACGTATCGTAGACCGTCATGATAGGGAAATGCTTTATGGCCCAACTAATGAAGAAATGATCACAGATATTTTTCATCAATCCATCAAAAGTTACCGTGAATTGCCCCAATTATTGTACCATATACAATGGAAATTTAGGGACGAAGTGCGACCAAGATTTGGGGTAATGCGTGGGCGTGAATTTTTAATGAAAGATAGTTATTCATTTGATCTAGATTATGATATGGCAAAAAAAGCCTATAATAAAATGTTTATGTGTTATTTGCGAACATTTGCACGCATGGGATTAAAAGCTATTCCAATGCAAGCGGATACAGGACCCATTGGTGGTAATTTAAGTCATGAATTTATTATTCTTGCTGAGACAGGGGAAAGTAAAGTTTATTGTGATAAAAATCTTTTATCTTTCAATCCTCTTCATCAACATATTGATTATGATAGTGATTTAGAACCAGAAGTCCAAAATTGGACAGCTCTTTATGCAGCAACAGATGAAAAACATGATCCTATAAAGTGTTCGGTTAACAAAGAAAATTTAATTGAAGCCCGTGGTATTGAAGTTGGGCATATTTTTTATTTTGGGACTAAATATTCTGAACCTTTAAATGCCTATGTGACAAATTCCCAAGGTAAAGAAATACCTGTTCATATGGGATCATATGGCATAGGTGTATCGAGGTTAGTTGCTGCAATTATTGAAGCCTATCATGATAAAGCGGGTATTATATGGCCCTTATCTGTTGCCCCTTTTGATATTGGGTTAATTAATGTGAAACAAAATGATCCAGCTTGTGATCAATATGCACAAAAGGTCTATGATACTTTAAGCCAAAGTGGATTTGATGTGTTATATGATAATAGACAAGAGCGGGCAGGATCAAAATTTTCTGATATGGATTTAATTGGTATCCCTTGGCAAATTGTTGTTGGGCCAAAAAATACTGAAACCCAAACTTTAGAAATTAAAGAAAGAGCAACAGGTCATAAAACAGAAATTTCTTTTACTAATCTTGAAAATTTCTTTCAAGAAAAACAAAAAGCATAAATAAAATTTATTAAGGATATGTAATCATGGCCTTTTCTTTATTTGAACGTGTTGTTGCTTTTCGATATTTAAAACCAAGACGAGAAGAAGGTTTTATTTCAATCATTGCAGCTTTTTCTCTTTTAGGTATTACGCTTGGTGTTGCGACATTAATCATCGTTATGTCAGTGATGAATGGATTTAGACATGAGTTATTAGGTAAAATTTTAGGACTTAATGGGCATATAAATCTGGTACGTGAAAATGGACCTTTGACTGATTATGATGCGCTTATCCAAAAATTAAGCTCAGTTCCAAATATTGTATCAATTAAACCGATGATCCAAGGGCAAGCCATGATTACAAGTAAAGGTCACGCTTTAGGTGGTATTGTGCGTGGAACCAGGGCAGCGGATTGGAAACCCAACGATCTTTTGGTGCGTAACATTAAAGCGGGTGATTTATATGCGGATGGTGCTATGATTGGAACAAAACTTGCTAAGCAATTAGGTGTTAAGGTTGGGGATTCTATTACCTTAATTACACCCCAAACTGTAGATACAGTTATTGGATCAATTCCACGCTCAAAGACATTTGAAGTTACCGCAATTTTTGAAGTTGGTATGTATGATTATGATAGCGGATATGTTTTCGTACCTTTATCAGATTTACAACTTTATTATAAAATGCCAAATGCCGCATCTTATTTGGAAATTGTTATTAATAATCCTGATCTTACAAATCAAGTTATAAAAAATATTCAGAATACATTGCTTTCAGATGATTATGGGTTGCAAGATTGGCAACGATTAAATGGTACATTTTTTAATGCAATCCAAGTTGAACGAAATGTTATGTTTTTAATTTTAACTCTAATTATTGTTGTCGCTGCTTTTAATATTATATGTGGTCAAATTATGCTTGTTAAAGATAAAGGAAGAGATATCGCAATTTTGCGTACCATGGGTGCAACCAAAAGTATGATTATGCGCATTTTTCTCTTAAGTGGGGCAAGTATTGGTGTGGCTGGAACAATCACGGGATTAATTTTGGGTATTTTATTTGCGGATAATATAGAATCTATAAGAAAGTTTCTTGAAAGATTATCTCAAACAAATTTATTTTCGGATGAAATTTATTTTCTCTCAAAACTTCCAGCAATTATTGATTTTTCTGAAGTAACCTTGGTTGGGCTCATGGCACTAACTTTATCTTTATTGGCCACAATTTATCCGTCATGGCGAGCCGCAAAATTAGATCCTGTTGAGGCTTTGCGCTATGAATAATCCAACTACTCTGTCAACTATTCTCTCTGTTAAAAACATTACGCGCAGTTTTTGGCAAGGTTCAACAAAACTTACAGTTTTGAACGATATAAATTTCGATATTAAAGCTGGCGAAATGGTAGCTTTAGTTGGCCAATCTGGTTCAGGAAAATCAACCTTGTTACATTTATGTGGTCTTTTGGAAAAACCAGAATCGGGTGAAATTTTAATTGAACAAAAACTTGTACAAAATCTTTCTGATGCAGAGCGAACTGGTTTGCGTCGAACAACCATGGGGTTTATTTATCAATACCATCATTTGTTACGTGAATTTTCAGCTCTTGAAAATGTTATGTTACCGCAAATGATTAAAGGTATTAATAAATACCAAGCAAAACAGTATGCTCAAACATTGCTATCAAGGGTAGGATTATCCCATAGATTGAACCATAGACCAGCCCAATTATCTGGTGGCGAACAACAAAGGGTTGCTATTGCACGTGCTCTTGCCAATAACCCAAAACTTTTACTTGCGGATGAACCTACAGGTAATTTGGATCATGGAACATCACAAGATATTTTTGGTTTATTACTTAATTTAGTAAAAGAATCATCACTGGCTACTTTAATAGCTACCCATAACATGGATCTTGCGCTTCGTATGGATAGAATATTAAAACTTGAAGATGGGATTATTTCTTAACTTTTATCTTATACAATTAATTCTATCTGATTGTTGAAGAATATGTTATGAGTGTGGTAATAAATAATTTTTGGTTAAGTTGAATAGTTATATGTCTGAAATTAATGGGCCAGTTGATAGTAACGCGCAGAAAAATATAGATACGGGATTAACCTGTTTAACTTTACTTTTGCGCTTTTTAGGTGTGGCTGCTGACCCCACCCAAATAAAACGGGAATTTGCAGCACCTGGTAAATTTCTTACCCAAATGGAAATATTAAGAGCTGCAAAACATTTTGGTCTAAAAGCAAAAGTAGTAACAACAACTTGGGCAAAAATTCTTAAAACCCCATTACCTGCTATTGCCCAAGATTATAATGGATTTTATTTCATCTTGGCTAAAGTTGCGGATGATAAAGTTCTTATTCAAGATTCACTTGAAAAAAAGCCCCTAGTATTATCGAAACGTGAATTTGAAAATGCATGGAATGGAAAACTTATTCTTTTAACCAAGCGGGCTTTTAAATTTTCAACAGAAAGACATTTTGATCTTTCATGGTTTATACCAGTTATTTTAAAATATAAAAGATTACTAGCCGAGGTTTTAACGGCATCATTTTTTATGCAATTATTAACTCTTATTTCTCCTTTGTTTTTCCAAGTGGTTATTGATAAAGTTTTGGTTCATCATTCAATGACAACTTTGGATGTTTTAGTTTTTGGGTTAGTGATTGTTACAATTTTTGATGTTATTTTAACGGGCCTTAGAAATTATATTTTTTCACATACAACAAACCGTGTTGATGTTGAATTGGGGGCAGGATTATTTCGGCATATGCTGTCGCTGCCTTTAAGTTATTTTCAAGTAAGACGCGTGGGTGATTCAATTGCACGTATTCGTGAATTAGAAAATATAAGAAGTTTTTTAACAGGTTCGGCACTTACCTTAGTGATTGATCTTTTTTTTACCATCGTTTTTTTAGCGGTGATGTATTATTACAGTCCAACGTTAACATTAATTGTTATTTTAGCTATACCATTTTATGTGGGTTTATCGTTATTGGTGACCCCGGTTTTTCGACGTAGACTTGATGAAAAATTTGCGCGTGGTGCTGAAAATCAAGCATTTCTTGTGGAATCAGTTACAGGCGTTGAAACATTAAAAGCAATGGCGGTTGAACCTCAAATGCAACGTCGTTGGGAAGAACAACTTGCAGCTTATGTTAGTGCGGCGTTTCGTGTATCAAATTTAGGAAATGTTTCGTCACAAACGGCTCAATTGATTAACAAGGTGGTTTCTATTCTAACCTTATGGTTTGGGGCAAAACTTGTTATTGAAGGCCATATTACAGTTGGGCAACTTGTTGCTTTTAATATGTTATCTGGTAATGTAAGCGGCCCTGTTTTACGGCTTGCGCAAATGTGGCAAGATTTTCAACAAGTACGTGTTTCGGTTAAACGATTGGGTGATATTTTAAATACGCATGGTGAGTCAACCCAGCGTGCCGATCGGGCGTCACTACCTGCGGTAACCGGACAGATTGTTTTTGAACATGTTATTTTTCGCTATGTACCTGGTGGAGCAGAAATTCTATCTGATGTATCATTAAATATTAAACCTGGCCAGATTGTTGGTATTGTTGGTCCCTCTGGTTCAGGGAAAAGTACGTTGACAAAACTTGTCCAACGTCTTTTTATACCGGAACGTGGACGTGTTTTAATTGATGGTGTTGATCTTGCTATGGTTGATCCTGCATGGCTTCGCCGTCAAGTGGGTGTTGTGCTTCAAGAAAATATACTTTTTAATGCAACAATCCGTAATAATATTGCTTTAATTGATCCATCAATGCCTATGGAGCGGGTTGTTACAGCAGCTAAGCTTGCTGGTGCTCATGAATTTATTTTAGAATTACCCGAAGGTTATGATACGATGGTTGGTGAACGGGGTATGGGACTTTCGGGGGGGCAAAGACAACGTATCGCGATTGCACGGGCTTTAGTCGTTAACCCAAAAATATTGATTTTTGATGAGGCAACAAGTGCGCTCGATTATGAATCAGAACGTATTATCCAAGATAATATGAAAATGATTTGCAAAGGTAGAACAGTTCTTATTATTGCCCATCGTCTTTCAACTGTCCGTCAAACAGATCGTATTATTACCATTGAAAAAGGACGGATTGTCGAAGATGGAAGCCATGAAAGTTTACTTCAGCTTAATGGCCGTTATGCTAAACTTTATCATTATCAAACAACAAGATAAAATTATATGTATAAATTTATAAATAATTTATATGAATGGTTTAGCAAGAAGGTTTTAAATAAACCAGATCATTATGAAACAGATTTTTTACCCGCAGCTATGGAGGTATTAGAAACCCCCCCATCGCCAGCAGGCCGAAGTTTAGCAATTCTTATTTCTGTTTTTGTTGGTATTGCTATTATTTGGGCATGTGTTGGTAAAGTTGATATTATTGCGGTTGCCCAAGGTAAAATAGTCCCAAGTGGACAAACCAAAACCATTCAGGCTTTTGAAATGGGTATCGTAAAAAGAATAGAAGTTATTGATGGACAGGAAGTTAAAGCTGGGGATCTTTTAATTGAATTAGATACAACAACATCTGAAGCAGATAGTGAGCGTCTTTCAAAAGAATTGATGAATTACCAACTTGATGCAGCGCGTCTTCGGGCAATTTTATCGGATGGTGATATTAATAAAGCTTTTATTCCACCAGCAGGAGCAGATGATACTAAAATCAGATTGCAAATAGATCTTTTAAAAAGCCAACGTGCAGAATTTCTTAATCATCTTGCTGCATTGGATCGTGAATATGAACAATCCAGAGCTAATATTGCAGCTATTGATGCCCAAAGAAAAAAGTTAGAAGCGACTATTCCTTTGATGAAGGAGAGGGTTAAATCTAGGCAAATACTTGCAGATAAAGATTTAGCCCCTCGCATGACGCTACTTGAACTTCAGCAACAATTAATTTCAATGGAACAGGATTTAACAGCAACGCAAGCTCGTTCCAATGAAGCGCGTGCCCAAATGTCATCGATTGAACGACAAAAAGAACAAGCCCGTGCAGAATTTCGTCGCACTCGATTAGCAGAATTAGCAGATGCTGAACAAAGAATTAGTTCGCTACAACAGGAATTAATTAAAGCAGAACAAAGACAAGTTCAGCAAAAGTTAGTGTCACCTGTTGATGGGACGGTTCAACAACTGGCAGTTCATACGATTGGGGGTGTCGTTCAACCAGCCCAACCTTTAATGATTATTGTTCCCAAACAAGCTAGACTTGAATCTGAAGCTATGGTTTTAAATAGAGATATTGGATTTGTTGCGACCAATCAGGAAGCCTCAGTTAAATTAGAAGCTTTTCCATTTACACGTTATGGAACAATTAATGGTAAAGTTGTGGTTGTATCGCATGATGCTATTCAAGATGAAAAAATGGGATTAATTTATGCTATTAGGGTAGAACTTGAAAAATCAACCATGAATGTTGATGGAAAAACGGTTCAGCTTTCACCGGGTATGACCACAACAATTGAAATTAAAACAGGGAAAAGAAGAATTATTGATTATCTTTTAAGCCCACTTCAAAAATATAGTGATGAAAGTTTGCGTGAACGTTAAAATCATTTTTTGAACAATAAACGAATGACCAAAAAAACAAAGAAACAAATTGATGTTGGGGTAATTATGGGAAGCCAGTCTGATTGGCAAACCATGAAATATACAACAGAAATTTTGTCGTCTTTTAAAATTCATTATGAAGTAAAAATTGTATCTGCTCACCGAACACCTCAAAGACTTTATGAGTATGCAACCACGGCAGTAAAACGCCAGTTAAAAATTATTATTGCCGCAGCAGGTGGGGCAGCCCATTTACCAGGAATGACAGCTTCTTTAACATCTTTGCCTGTTTTGGGTGTTCCCATTGAAAGTCAAACATTAAAAGGCGTTGATAGTTTATTATCAATTGTACAAATGCCAGCGGGTATACCAGTTGGAACACTAGCAATAGGTAAAGCGGGTGCGGTGAATGCTGCTCTTTTAGCGGTATCAATTTTAGCTCTCTCTAATTCAGAGCTTTCAAAAAAATTAGAAGAATGGCGCAAAAAACAAACAGATATGGTAAAAGATATTCCCCATGATTAAACCTTATGTCCTAGCACCTGGGTCCAAAATAGGTATTTTAGGTGGTGGTCAATTAGGAAAAATGACAGCACTAGCCGCAGCAGGCTTAGGATATAAAACATCTATTTTTTGCCCTGATCCAGATAGTCCTGCTTTTATTTGTTGTGATCATGCTTTAATAGCTGAATATGATGATGAAACAGCACTTAAAATGTTTGCAGATCAAGTTGACGTTATTACCTTTGAATTTGAAAATATACCTTTAAAAAGTGCAGAATTTTTATCACAATATCGCCCTCTATATCCGGCAGCACATATATTAAAAATTACGCAACATCGTCTTTATGAAAAAGATTTTTTAAATCAAATTAATATCCCAACTACTTTATATATAAGTATTAAAAATGACGAGGATATAAACAATGCCAGATCATTTACTGGATTTCCTGCAATTTTAAAATCAGCACGAATGGGTTATGATGGTAAGGGACAAATTTCTGTTCAGGATTACAGTGATCTTAAAAAGGCTTGGGATCAATTAGGGCAGGTTGAATCTATTCTTGAAGCAAAAGTGAATTTTTTATGTGAAATATCTGTAATTGTTGCACGCAATATACATGGTCAAATAGAATGTTTTGAACCCGTTGAAAATATTCACAAACATCATATTTTATATGAAACCAGGGTTCCAGCTTCGATTTCTGATGACTTGAAAAAACAAAGTTTGGTTATAGCTGAAAAAATTGCACAAGAATTAAAGTTAATTGGTGTTTTGGCCATTGAGATGTTTGTTGTAGAGGATCAATTGTTGGTCAACGAACTGGCACCACGTCCCCATAATTCTGGACATTGGACATTAGATGCGTCATATACCAGCCAATTTGAACAATTGGTGCGCGCTATATGTGGTTTGCCTTTGGGTTCACCCAAACGTCATAGCAATGCAGTTATGATTAATTTATTAGGGGATGATATAAAAAAATGGCAATCATTTTTACAGGATCCCACTATTAAATTACATATTTACGGAAAAACAGAACCAAAACCTGGCCGCAAAATGGGCCATATTACAAAAGTTTTTCCTTTAGAAAAATAATAATTTATAAAAATATTGCTATTTAAATAGCTACCCTTTCTCATAAGCTATAGCTCATCATTTTATTTAATTAAATAAAATAATTTATAATTTTTTTATAATAAAAAATATTATATAAAATTATATTTTTATATATCGATATATTATAGATTAACGAAAATTAACCATAAATAAATTTGCTAAATATTTATTTATAATGCTATGTTCTGACATAATTTTTTAATAATTAATTTATTTAGGGGAATAATATTATGAATAATATTAAAAATATTAATTTTAAAAATAAAACGTCAAGCTTAAATAATCTAATCGATATACCTTTGTACAATTTAACACTGAATGGAACACCCGATAATGATGTGTTGATAGGTAAGGATGGAGAAGAAAATATATTACGTGGCCAAGATGGGGATGATTGGCTTTTCGGGGGTAATTTAAAAGATGTATTAGAAGGCGGTAATGGAAAAGATTTACTGGTTGGTAATAATGGTAATGATATTTTACGTGGTCAAGGCGGTGATGATTATTTGTTTGGTGGAGATCAGGACGATTCTTTATCTGGAGATAATGGTGAAGATTGGTTGGCGGGTGGTGAAGGTGCTGATACTATATTAGGTGGCGAAAATAATGACTATCTTGAAGGTAATAATGGTATTGACACTCTTTCCGGAGAGAATGGAAACGATAAAATTTTTGGGGGAGACGGGCAAGATACAATAAAAGGTGGTGACGATAATGATTTTATTTCTGGTGATCAAGGTAATGATATATTAGATGGTGGGTTTGGTGATGATTATATTTATGGTGGAAATGGTCAAGATTTTATATTAGGTCAAGATGGGTATGATCATATAGAAGGTAATGAAGATAATGACACGATCATTGCTGGTAAAGGAGACGACATAATATTAGGTAATGAAGGTGATGACGTAATTAATGGTAATGAAGGTAATGATGAAATTTATGGGGGTGGTTCAGATGATATAGTCAAGGGTGATGACGGTCATGATACTTTATATGGGGAACTTGGAAATGATCTTATAGAAGGCGGATATGGAAATGATACGTTAGAAGGTGGGGATGGAAGCGATGTCATCCATGGTAATGATAATGAAGATACCCTATATGGTGGGGATGCTGACGATATATTGTATGGTGATGGGGGCAATGATACAATTTATGGAGGAGAGGGAAAAGATGTCCTATTTAGTGATAAAGGAGAAGATAAATTACTAGGTGATAATGGGGATGATATTTTTTATCATGATCATGATTATGGTTATGCCGATGGTTCAA